>JAJXZM010000331.1 GCA_021780055.1 Acidobacteriota bacterium | reverse complement strand
CGAAGCCCCTGGCCAAACTGGCCGGGACCGCCGGAAACGTTCTGGGTGGAAACCCACGTCTTCAGGGTCTTCGAGTCGGTCCACATTGTCACGCTTCCGTGAGACTCCAGGCAGCAGTGGGTAATCACCGGCAGCCCGTAAAAGCCTTCAGAAACCACGGAATCCGGGTCCGCGAAAGCCTTGGCGGGATCGCCCGTGGTCGACTCGCCGCCATCCTTGGTCCGCCCGGCGGCTTCCGCCTTTTGCAGGTCTTCCTCTCGAACAAGGTGCGGCAACTGCTCATACTCCACTTTGACAAGGCGAACGGCGTCCTCGGCGATTTCCTCGGTGGTAGCGGCCACCACCACGACTTCGTCCCCGGCCCACTGGATTTCATCGCCAACAGGGTGAACAACCAGCACTGCTTTCACCCCGGGTAATTTCTGCGCCGCAGAAATATCCAGCGAGGTGACTTTGGCATGCGCGTAAGGACAAGAGCAGATCTTGGCAATCAGCCTTCCGGGCGGGTTGGTGTCATAGGTATATTGTGCCCGTCCGCTTGATTTTTCAGGGCCGTCAAGCCGCTCGATGGATTTCCCAATCAGCTCGCGGTGACCCGCTGCCGGCCAATCATATTTACATGTTGCCATTGGCGCCTCCCTTTACCCCGGCAGCTTCAAGAACCGCATGCCGGATTCCACGGTAAGTTCCACAACGGCAGATGTTGCCACCCAGGTTCTTGCTGATCTCTTCCTCGGTCGGGCTATGGTCACGCTCAAGGTATGCCGTGCAGGCCATCACAAAGCCCGGCGTGCAGAAACCGCATTGCTGCGCATCATGTTTGACAAAGGCTTCCATCACCGGTGTGAGCTTGCCGTCAGCGGCAAGCCCCTCGATGGTGGTAATGTTGTGCCCTTCGGCTTCAATCGCCAGCACCGTGCAGGCATAGACAGGCTTGCGATCCATCATCACCGTACAAGAACCGCAGGTGGCCCGATCGCACACCTTCTTGGAACCAGTGATGTTCAGGCGATCGCGCAGGGCGTCCAGCAGCGTGACGCGTGGCTCAAGATTCAGCTTGTGAACCTTGCCATTTACGCGAAGGGTTACGGGAACGGGTCCGGGCCCTACAAATCCAGCTTCCGGTCCCGGCGGAGCAGCACTTGCGATGGTACTGCCAACCAGCATTCCGCCTGAAACCGTTACGCCAGCTCCCTTCAGGAAATCCCGGCGCGTCAACGCAGACTTCTCTGCTGAGCCAGCTTTCTGTGGCCGGTCCTTTTTCCTTCTCATAGTAGGCTCCTTCCTGGGCTTTTGACTTCAGCAAGTTTCTTAACTAAAACATGGAACGCGCGAAGCAGACAGCACCGCAACATCTTGTGTGATAAGGGCAGTATTATATCACTTGGAAATTCCCCAACAACGAATTTCTAAAACTCAGCTGCCAATTTACTTAAAAGCCTTTACCGTCTGCCGGACCCGTCACCCGAATCCGCCAGGACCGATTCCGTCACCGGGCCCGGAGACATGATCGCCGCTTCCTCGTTCCGTTTGTGGAAGAACCTGCCCAGCCAGTGCTGGAACTGGTCCAGATACGTGTAATAGACCGGGGTGATATAGAGTGTGATGATTTGCGAAAAGACAAGGCCGCCCACTACTGCCAGGCCCAATGGGCGGCGGGATTCAGAGCCGGCTCCCAGGCCAAGAGCGATGGGCATAATGCCCATAAAGGCGGCGCCGGTTGTCATCATGATGGGCCGGAAGCGGACGGTGGCGCCGTGATAGATCGCTTCCGCCGGCGAGAATCCTGAGGTTCGCTGGGCATCCAGGGCGAAGTCGATCATCATGATCGCGTTCTTTTTTACAATTCCGATCAGCATGATAACGCCGACAAAACCGTAAAGGTCAAGCTCCATGTGAAAAGCCATCAGTGTAACCAGCGCGCCCAGGGCGGCTGAAGGCAGGCCCGAAAGGATGGTGATGGGATGGATGAAACTTTCGTAAAGGATCCCCAGCACCAGGTATATCACCAGAACCGTGGCAAGCAACAGGATGCCTAGACCCACCAGCGAGGACTGGAACTGCTGAGCAGTCCCTTCAAAATTCGCGCTGATGTTGGCCGGCAGCGTTTCGCGCGCCAGCCGGTCAACCCCTGAAACGGCATCGCCCAGTGCGACGCCCGGCGCAAGATTAAATGAAAGTGTCACTGAAGGGAGCTGTCCGAAGTGGTTGACGGAAAGCGGACCGAGGCCTTCCGAGATGGACGCGACGGTGTTCAGCGGAACGAGTTGCCCGTTGGTGGAACGGATATAAAGCAGTGACAAATCGTTGGGGTTCGCCTGATATTGGGGTTCCAGTTCAGAAATTACCCAGTACTCGTTGTTTGGCGCGTAGATGGTTGAGATCCGTCCCTGGCCGTAAGCGGTGGTCAGCGCGTTTTCAATCTGATAGGCCGTCACGCCCATGGCCTTGGCTTTATCACGGTCAATTTGGACATTGACCTGCGGATTATTGATTTCCAAGTCGGAGGTCACGTCCTGGAAACCAGGGAGATCCCGCATCTTTGCCTCAAGGGCACGAGCGTCCTTATAAAGCTCCTTGGTGTCCGGCCCCTCCAGCGTGTATTGATACTGGCTCTTGGTCAGGTGCGCACTGAGCTGGATGGGAGGAGGGTTCTGCATGAAGACAAATACGCCCGGGATGGTGGCAAGCTTGGGCCGCAGTTGCTGAATAACCTGGTCTGTGCTGACCAGCCGGTATTCAGATCCAAAGGGTTTGTGAGGAATGTGGAAGAAATTCTTCAGACCCGCGACGAATTCCTGACTTGCCGAGGGATGGTCTTTGAGATGGCAGAAAAAGATTCCGGAATTCCCGCCGCCGGAAGGTCCGCCGGCCCCCGCCAGGACGAAAACCGAGCTCACGTTGGGGTTCTCCCGAACAATCGCGGAAACTTGCCGCTGGATCTTCTTCATCTGTTCAAATGAAGTTCCCTGGGCCGCCTGGCTAAAAGCAAAAATCCCTCCGCTGTCTTCGCTCGGCAGAAATCCTTTGGGGATGCGCACAAACAGATATCCGGTAAGGACCAGGATCAGAATCGATAAGATCAGGACTGTAAACCGATGCCGGAGGACCACGCGCAGGCTCCAGTCATAGCCCTGCAGAAGATATTTGAAATAACGCTCGGAACGCTCAAACAGCTTGCTGTGTTTCTGCATCCGCGGGTGGCGCAGGAAGCGGCTGCAGAGCATGGGTGTCAAGGTCAGAGACACCAGGCCCGAAACCAGCACCGCAGACATGATGGTGACGGAGAACTCATGCAGCAATCGCCCCATGATCCCGCTCATGAAAAGGACCGGGATGAACACGGCGGTCAGGGACAGCGTCATTGAAAGGATGGTAAAGCTGATTTCCCTGGAGCCGTTCAGCGCGGCTTCCATGACGCCTTCGCCCAGTTCCATGTGCCGGACAATGTTCTCCAGCATGACGATGGCATCATCCACCACAAAGCCCACGGCGAGCACAAGGGCCATCAGCGATAAGTTGTCCACCGTATAGCCTGCCAGATACATGACGGCGAATGTGCCGATGATTGACATGGGCAGCGCCAGGCTGGGGATGATGGTAGCGGAGACATTGCGG
>JAJXZM010000388.1 GCA_021780055.1 Acidobacteriota bacterium | reverse complement strand
GTATAAGGCCGAAGACACCACCTTGGGGCGCTTTGTTGCGCTCAAATTTCTGCCCGATGAATTCGCGGGCGACCCGCAGAAACTCGAACGCTTTCAGCGCGAAGCGCGCGCGGCAGCGGCGCTCAATCATCCCAACATCTGCGTTATTTACGAGATTGGCGAGCACGAAGGCAAACCTTTCATCGCCATGGAACTGCTGGAAGGGCAGACGCTGAAGCATCGCATCGCGGGCAGTCCCATCAGAACGGACCTGGTGCTGGACTTGGCCATCGAGATTGCCGATGCCCTCGACGCCGCGCATCAGAAAGGCATCGTCCACCGCGACATCAAGCCGGCCAACATATTTGTCACCGCGCGTGGCCAGGCAAAGATCCTGGATTTCGGGCTGGCGAAATGGACGACCTCCATTTCCTCTCAGCCCTCGCCCTCTGGGAGAGGGTGGTCCCGCGAGGGGCCGGGTGAGGGGCTGACCGACGCTCCCACGGTTTCCTTCGACCGTGAAAATCTCACCAGCCCCGGCGCGACGGTGGGCACGGTGGCATACATGAGCCCGGAGCAGGCACGCGGCGAGGTGCTGGATGCTCGGACGGACCTGTTCAGCTTCGGCGCGGTACTTTACGAGATGGCTACCGGCCGGCAGGCTTTCACGGGCGAAACCACCGCGGTGGTCTTTGACTCGATCTTCAACCGTGAGCCAGCGCCCGCATCTCGAATCAAGCCGGATTCACCTACGGAATTGGACCGCATTCTTGGACGCCTTCTGGAAAAAGACTGCGACCTGCGGTACCAGAGCGCCGCCGATGTTCGCTCCGAATTGAAACGTCTGAAGCGTGATACCACTTCCAGCCATTCGGCGACAGTATCGTCGGTTTTGAGCCAGGCCGTTGATTCCGCAGCTGCGGTGTCCTCAACGCCGAGCAGTTCCGACGCCGCCCACGGCAGTTCAGATTCGCAGGTGATTGCGGGTCTGGCACGTCGGCACAAGAAAGCTTTGTTCGGGGCTGTCGCAGCGTCAGTCATCGCGATTGCCGTGCTGGCTTGGCTGTTCCGTCCCACGCTTCCGCCGCCAACCGTTTCTGGTTATACGCAGCTCACCAATGACGCTGTAACGAAACGTCTGATCGGGACCGACGGCTCACGGCTGTATTTGATCGATGCCAGTGTTGGACCCGCGCAGATGTCGGTCAACGGAGGAAGCGTCGCGCCGGTCGCCGCGGCTTTGCCGAGCGCGGTGACATTTATTGAAGGCGTATCTCCGGACGGCTCCAAGCTCCTTGCTGCGGCTGCGAAAGGCTTCAGCGGCGCTGCAGTTCCGCTTTGGGCCGTCCCAACGCTTGGCGGATCGCCCGCTCGGCTGGGGGATATCGAGGGCAATGGTGGCGCGTGGTCGCCCGACGGCCAGAAACTGGCTTATACCAACGCGGACGCACTTTACCTTGCAGACGCAGACGGCACCGGCTCTCGCAAACTCGTTTCCATTCCCGGCCCCGCATTCAGGCCTGCATGGTCACCCGATGGAAGCCTGATCCGCGTCGGCGTCAACAATGCGAAAACCCAGGTTACTTCTCTCTGGGTGGTTTCGGCCAATGGCTCAAACCTGCACCCAATGTTCCCCGGCTGGCATGAGAAGACGGGCGAATGCTGCGGCTCCTGGATGCCGAACGGCAAATATTTTGTCTTCGAGTCGCAAGGGCAGATCTGGGCTGCGCGGACAGCGGGCAGCTTTTTGCACAAGGTCAACCGCGATCCTGTCCAGCTCACGGCAGGAGCCGTTTCTTACAGCTACCCCGTGCCCAGCAAGGATGGCAAAACGCTTTTTGCTGTCGCCGGATTCACGCGCGGCGAACTCGATCGCTACGACGCCAAGGCCAAAGCCTTCGTTTCATATCTCGGTGGCATTTCGGCGCAGGATGTTTCCTTTTCAAAAGACGGCCAATGGGTGGCTTACGTTACTTATCCCGATGGTATCCTCTGGCGCAGCAAATTGGACGGCAGTGACAAGCTGCAGCTCAGCTCGCCGCCGATTTACGCCATGCTGCCCGAATGGTCACCGGACGGGAAGGAAATTGCGTATTACAGCCTCGAGCGGGGCAAACCGTCCCGCATTTACGAGGTCCCGGTCTCGGGCGGCGCCCCGCAAGAACTCATGCCGGAGCTAAGAGGCAATCAGGCCGATCCCTCATGGTCGCCGGGCGGTAATCGGCTGGCCTTTTCCGGACGCAGCAATGTGGGTTCAACCGCGATTCACATCCTCGACGTGAAGACGCGCCAAGTCACCACGCTGCCGGATTCCAATGGATTGTTTTCGCCCCGCTGGGCGCCGGACGGACAATATCTCATCGCCATGCCCTCAGATTCAACCGGCCTGAGGATTTACAATTTCAAGACCGAGAAGTGGGCGATGCTGGTCAAGGGAGTTGTATCTTACCCCTGTTGGTCGCACGACAGCCGCTCTGTCTATTTCCTGCGCGCCGCGGGGGGCAGGGTAGTGGACCGTATCGCAGTGCCCGGCGGCAAGGTCGAGCAGGTTGCAAACTTGAAAGGCTTCCAGATTACCGGGTATTGGGGCACCTGGCTCGGCCTCACGCCGGACGATGCGCCGCTCATCCTCAAGGACGCCGGCAGCCAGGAAATCGTCAGCATGAAGTGGAACGAGCCGTAGCCGCGCGCTTGCACCCGACGATGCCCTGCCACCGGCGAACGGCCAACCGGCGCTCGCCCAAGGCGCTGTGTCAAGTGACGTGGTGCTTGTCCGGAAGCCTCAAAGATGAATGAAAGTATTTCGCGTTGTTGGACTCTCGAAACGCTCGGCGGGAGCAAGCACAAGCTTTGGTCAGGTAAATAGAACAAGCCCCCTCCACGGAAATATCCTTGGAGAGGGCTTGTCTATCGCGTTCGAGAAATTCAATCGGTGTGCTATTCAGCGGCACGTGTAACGGGGATACGCTGGATCAGCATGGGCCCTTCCGCCAACTCATTGTTCCCTTTGTGCTTCCAATTAGTTGCCAGGAGGTTTGCTCCTTTTGGCACTGGGAACTCAACTGCCTCGCCGATCTCAGGCATTTCAAGCGAACGGACAATAAGAGTCTCGCCGTCGCGAACACAAACAAGGGAGTTTTTCGCTGCCGAAACACCCGTGGGCACCTTTGCAATGAGGGTACCGTGCACGCTCCCTTTCGCCTTGCCGACTATGTTTACAAGAGTGGCGCCTCCGTGGTTTGAGTACCCATAGTACACACGATATTCCCCGGCCGGCAGGGTCATCTGATCCCACACGGCGTCAAGGGGAAGGGTGAAGGAGCCGGCAAATCTCGGCATTGTAATAACTTGGCCTCTTGCCCCGGTCGCGCCCAGCACGAAGACCATCACCGAAAGCCCTGCCAGAATCGTTAAGCTTCGAATCGTTTTCATCACACACCTCCAAGTTTGGATTGCCGTGGGCGGCTCGGATGGCATCCCACCCGATTTCTGATTTCCAGCGGTCTCAGTTGCCTAACCGCCCTCAATCTGTAAGGCGCAAAATGGAACCCAAAATTATCATCTGTGGCGAAAATTTATTCGACATCGAGGGTATCACCGCAGTCTTGGTTATCAGGAGAATGGGGAGTATAATCCTGACA
>JAJXZM010000082.1 GCA_021780055.1 Acidobacteriota bacterium | reverse complement strand
TTTCGCGCTTGCCCTGGATGGTTCCGGAAATCGCACCGCTTATCAGTGGGTCGCCGGTGACGGGATCGAGAACCATACCCTGCAGGCCAGGGTTCCGGCCGCCATGAACGATTTCCAGCACTTTGTTGGCGCGCCAGTCGAACTTGTAGACGTCGCCGGAACTGAGTGCCACGTAGATCACGTTGTCAGAGTTGCCAAACGCTACGGCGTGCACCCGCCCGCTGAAAACGTTCTGAGCCCCGGCCGGAGTAATGTCCTGTCCCGTGGTGATGACACCGGGCTTGACTACCGCGCGCACCGGCCAATGCGTTTCCTGACACAGAGCGGAAACCGCCGTGATTGTGGATGCCATGAGTGCAGTCAATGTTAGAAGCAGCGGCACAGATGGCAAACATCTTAATTTCATGATAAATGCCTCCTCAATTTATGGCCCCGTTGTGCAGGTGGCACGTACCTTCTGCAGTCTGGAATGTGTGTGTCAATTCGGCTGAAAATGATATCACTCCCGCGTCGGCATATTCCGAATTAAAACTGCCAGAATGCGGCAAAGATATTACAGCGGTGTGACGAGGGTGTGAAAAGGTGGTTAAAGCGACCAGAGTTTTGGACCAGCGCCGGCAGTGAAATTGGCTGGCTACCGTATGGGCTCGATCGTGCAAGCGAAATTGGCAGCCTTATTGGTATCGCCCCTTCCTTTATACTTTGCTACTTCCGGGTAAGGGCACAGCGGACGAGTCATTTGGATGCTGCTCGACGGATTTGAAGTGTCCGCGTTTTTGCTTGCGATGATCGCCCTGGGTGCCTTGCCGTGCTCCACCCACTTCTCCAGGGCGCTGAACATGCTGTGCTCGGGGCCGGCATTCTCTGATGGGTCAACTCCAAACGAGCCGGCTCCCGGGCCGCCGCCGCAATGTTGCATCCCCGGAACCATGTAGAGGCGTACGAACCGATTCGCTGAGCGGAGGCTCATTCGGGCCACCACATTCCTGTAATAGTCCACTGTGTTGAGGGCAGGGATGGCGGCATCGTTCCATCCGTGATAGAGGATCAGCTTGCCGCCGTGCTTCTCGAATGTCGTCAGGTCCGGGTTGGTGGCGTTGAGGATGGGAGCCATTTTCTGGTCGGTCAAGATCAGGTCACTGTCATAGTTCAACGTTCGAAAATTCCATGAGGGACTGTCGAATATCATGTCGGAAAAAAATTGGGTGCCAAAGGCAAAATCCAGGCTCTTCTCGGGCGCCGCCCCGGTAATCCAGAGCCCCCAGCCGTTGGGTCCGAGCTCTGCGCCCGGCATGAAGCCTGGAAAGACATTTTTCCCGGTCCTGTTGCTGGCCCCGGCGTAGATCTTATTGAGTGCGACCACCTGCGGCGCGGTGAGGCACGCCATGGAATCGAAACCCTTGCACAAAAGCGTTTCAGGCTTGAAGTGGCATTGCCTGGGATCGTTCAGAATGCCGTCCTTAACGCCGTCCCGGGCGTCACAGGCGGCGAGCACCGCCTGGCTGATGGCGGGCAGTTTGCCTGGCGGGATGTAACTGGCTGGCTTATCCAGCGTGGCCTGAATGTTCCAAACCGCGGCCGCCAGCAAGTGAGTCCAGAAGTTGGCTGGCGCACCAGCGATGACGCCGTTGTAGTCGTCAGGAAAACGCTGAGCTTCCATCAATGCCTGGCGGCCGCCATTCGAACAACTTGCGAAGTATGACCAGCGCGGTGCGTCGCCATAAAATTCCCGAACCAGCGCTTTGCCTGTGACCGTCGTCAGATGAACAGCGCGATAGGCGAAATCAAGGATCTTCTCGGGGTGGCCCAGCGCCCAACGGGCGTCTATTGCACTTGCGGCATGACCTGTATCAGTGGATGCTGCGGCGAACCCGGCGCGCAGAGCGACCGCCAGACCGCCGTAGTTAATGGAGCCCGCGAACCCGCCATTGCCCACGCCGTCGAATTTTTCGTTCCAGTTCTGGCTTGGCATCCAGACCTCAAATTTGATGTCGGAGTCGGGCGTCGGTCGGATCACTCCGACGACCCGGCAAAAAGCGGGGAGGTCCATGGCGGCGTGATTGGCCGGGGAAGCGTCGGGCTGTTGAAACTTTCCGGCAGGGACCGAAACCGCCATGCTGATGGTCGTGTTTGGCAACTTCAAATGTGACAGGCTTTCGCAGGATTGCGCGGCTAAGATTGTTGACGGGAAGGGCACAACTACGGCGGACAGAATAGCAAGGGAAATAAGCGCCTTCAGTAGACTCATCAGAAACCCTTCCATTGGACGAAGATTTGAGTCCTGTGAACCCGGGTCACTATTTCTCGACCAAGAACCGACGACGATTCTATATCCAATCCCAATCCCAGCCAACGCCTTTTCCAGTAGTCGGGTCGCCCCGCACGTTTGACACTTTACGGAACAAACACGCCTGCCGCGCGGTTCGTGTCGGTCCAATTTGTTGCATGATTGGTGCTGGAGGAGGGAGTCGAACCCTCACGCTCTTTTGGAGCGCCAGATTTTGAGTCTGGTGCGTCTGCCAGTTCCGCCACTCCAGCGAAAGTGGATAAATTACAACTTTACAACAGGTCGTTGATTTTGCACCAGCGTGTCCTGCGAACAGCGCCTGATTCGCAACCCGTGGGCTGAGAGTTGCGCAGGTGAAACCGCTCAGGTGCCGGTAACTTCTTTAGGCAACGCGAAGAGAACCTTCTTGCGCGGAGTGTTGATGCCCCGGTTGACCGGCGGGCACTGATCGCCGTCACGGTAATCGCTCTTGCCGGGATCGAACAATCCCCACAACGAATAGGCTTCCACAGCGCGCAGCCTGTTGTTTACGGGCTTGTTGAAATCGAAAGGGTCGTTTTCATGATAGAGCATCTGCATGGGATGATAGCCCGGCCGCTACTGCGGCGAAAGGCATTGCGACCGTCGTCATCAAAGACCGTGCATTTGCAACGCTGGCCACTCCCAGCCCGGCTCCTGTTCCTACCAGAAATTCGCGCCGGTTTGAACGCTTCATGATTCCTGCGCTTCAAGTTGTCAGAGTGGCGCTGAATGTAAAGCGCGCGTCGAATTTCGTGATAGCTCGTTTCCCCCGACTGGCTTAAATCCGGTACCGGCCAACCCTTCTGCCTGTGCCAAGCCGAAAGGGGGATTGCTGCTGTGCTTGTGAGATGACGGTGCCGGGAATTCAAGCGAACACACTAGTTGCCACGTATCAAAAACGCAACAGAAAGATGGGCTGGATTTCGTACGTCTATGGACCTAAAGCGAAGAATCCATCCGAAACCGTCTAACTGCAAACTGCAGGCGGGAATCGGCCTCCTTCTTTTCTCGCCACTGCGGATAGATAAGAGGGAGCGCACACCGGCAAGTTTTGGGTTAGAATTTGATTTCTACGGGTGTATAGGTCATCCTTATTTCATCCGCATTTTACGGGCAATTACAAAACGATGAGAAAGATTCAGATATATGACACAACTCTGCGGGACGGCTCGCAGGGCGAAAACATTTCCTTTTCTCTGGAAGATAAACTCCACATCGTCCGCAAGCTTGACGATCTGGGTGTGGATTACATCGAGGGCGGCTGGCCAGGTTCCAATCACAAAGACCTGGAGCTTTTCCGGCGCACACAGGGGTTGAC
>JAJXZM010000574.1 GCA_021780055.1 Acidobacteriota bacterium | reverse complement strand
AACGAAAGGTTGCTGACACCGCCGCTTACCTTGGCGTAGGGGAGCGAGGCTTTGATTTGATGCGCAGCCTCAATGAAATTCACGGCGTAATTGGCATGTTCTTCCATGCCAGTGGCGATGGTAAGAATATTGGGGTCGAAAATGATGTCTTCAGGAGGGAAATTGACTTCCTCCGTCAAAATGCGATATGCCCGCTTTGAGATTTCGAGCTTTCGTTCGGTCGTGTCCGCCTGTCCCCGTTCGTCGAAGGCCATGACGATGACGGCAGCGCCGTAGCGGCGTACCAGGCGTGCCTGTTGCTTGAAGACATCTTCGCCTTCCTTCATGCTGATGGAATTAACTACGCCCTTGCCTTGAACCGTGCGGAGGCCTGCTTCAATCACGCTCCACTTGGAACTGTCGATCATGATGGGCACGCGCGCGACGTCGGGCTCAGAGGCGATATAGTTGAGGAAGGTTGTCATGGCCTGCTCTGAATCGAGGAGGCCTTCGTCCATGTTGATATCAATGATTTGTGCCCCGGCATCGACCTGCTGGCGCGCCACCGCAAGCGCTTCTTCAAACTGGTCATTCAGAATTAGCTTTGCGAACTTGGGCGAACCCGTAACGTTGGTCCGCTCGCCTACGTTTACAAAGTTCATGTCGGCCCTGAACGCGAGCGGTTCCAGTCCACTGAGACGCGTCAAGTGGTCCGGTTTCGCCGGGCTGTGTGGTTTTGCTCCGCGCACGGCTTCCGCAATGGCCCGGATATGCGCAGGTGTCGTGCCGCAGCATCCGCCAACGATGTTCAGCCAGCCGTTAGCGGCAAAATCACCGAGGTCCCGCGCCATGCTTTCCGGCGTCTCATCGAACCCCCCAAAGGCATTCGGCAAACCTGCATTCGGGTGACAACTGATGTGAACGGGGGCAATCTGTGAGAGCTCCTCAATGTAGGGCCGCATCTGTTTCGCGCCCAGGGCACAGTTAATCCCAACACTGAATAGAGGAATGTGGGAAATCGAAATCCAGAAAGCCTCGATCGTCTGGCCTGACAATGTGCGACCGCTCTGGTCCACGATGGTCACGGAAACCATAACAGGGAGTCGTCGGCCGGATTCCTCGAAATACTGTTCGATCGCGAACAGGGCGGCCTTGGCGTTGAGCGTGTCGAAGATAGTTTCGACCAGCAGTAAGTCGACGCCGCCTTCCACAAGTCCACGTGTTTGCTCGTAATATGCGGCGCGCAACTGCTCGAAAGAAGTGCCTCGGGCCGCAGGATTGGCTACGTCCTGCGAAACTGAGGATGTACGGCTCGTGGGGCCTATCGAGCCTGCCACAAAACAGGCGCGCGTCGGATTCTCCGCCGTGAACTTCTGGACGGCGCGCCTCGCTACTGCGGCGCCAGCCAGGTTCAGTTCGTGGACATGACCCTCAAGACCGTATTCCGCCATCGAGACAGCGTTGGAATTAAAAGTATTTGTCTCAATGATTTCGGCGCCCGCCTGCAGGTATTCCTGATGAATATTCTCAATGATTTGTGGCTGGGTGATGCTGAGAAGATCGTTATTCAGCCGAAGGTCGCGCGAATGGCCGGCAAACTGCGTGCCGCGATAGTCCTCCTCAGTGAGATCGTGGGCTTGGATCATGGTGCCCATGGCCCCGTCGAGGATGACGATGCGCTCGCGCAGGATAATTTCAAGCAGGTTGACGCGACTCTCGCTTGATTTCATGCAATCAGCATTTGCCTTTCTTGATTCTTCCATGCGCCCGATGGAGAGGGCGCTCAGTGACTTGATTTGATTGGTATGCGCCCCTTGGTTGCCTGGACACTTTCAGTATAACAAGAGTTCCAGATGCGTAGCGGCATCGTCAGTTGCCGGCCCGATCAACCGCTATAATCCCAGCCCGGGCGGCAAGCCGGTGACTGTCCCTGAGATTCAAGCCGGGAAAGACAGCGGGGCAAACTGGGTCGAGCCTGTTCCTGGGCAGGCTCTCACGTTCCGAACTGTTGGCCAGAGCGAGCCAACTGAACTTATCCCCCTTTACAAACTTCAAGGCGAGCAGTACGTGGTTTATTGGAACGTGAATCCAGTCACTGGCAAAAGGCCGAACCTGACCTAATCGTTCCCAGTTATGCCGACGGACTGGCTATTGGATTTTTCAAGAGCCACACTTCGGAGAGGCGTGACTGCTGGCGCCAATTCAGGTTTTCCTCGTTCTGCGGGCGGTCCCAGGTGAGGACCAGCTTTCTGGTTTTGACAAACTTGGAGGCCACGGGAAATTCTTTGAACTGCCCCATCTGTATGCCATTGAGGGTCGGCTCAACCCGCTCGCCATTGATTCGCAGCAGGGCCTGCCCGTAGCCGGTCGAACGCACAATGTATTCTGCGTTTGCGTCGAGTCCTTCATAAACCACAGCACTCGGCCACAGCGTGACCTGCCAACTGAGGCGGGCACGGCTTTTCCCCTGGTCCCACCACCAGAAGGTCGGCTGTGGATGCTCTTCTATTTGCGGGCCGTTTCCCGGGTAACACTGGACCACATGGGGCGATTTAGCAATGTTCCCCAGATCATCATAGAAACTGCCCGGCCCTGGTTGTTCCCATGTTGCAAGCTGAAGCAGCCGCCGGTGCTTTTCGCCTTCTGAGCCTAGCGCGCGGATTGCCTTGAACTGGTCTTCAAGCCACCACCGGTTGTTCAAAGGATAATCAACAAAATCGAGAATGGCGCCCCGCTCTTCACCGATGGCAAAATACTTTTTCACGCTGGTCTGCATGCCGATGGAATGGAAGAGCATGTCGCAAAGTTCAAAGATTCGTTTCCGCAATTCAACGCTGACGGGTTGCGTGACAGACTGTTCCAGCACGTGAGTCGCTTCCGCCATGGCTCTGTCCGCCCCGAGCTTTCCTGAATTGGCAAGGATAGCGTTCGCTTCAAACTCAAGCCTGGTTTCGTTCACAAGTCGATGTCGCAGATAGGCGTCGTAGTTCGCGCGAAGCTGGCACATCTGCCAGCGCCAGTTGCTTTCCAGGTCGGGATTCTGATTCGAGAGTTGTTGCCATTCCTGGAGCGTTCCTTCCACGGAGCCATTATCAATCAAGGGCCCCTGCCAGTTATTTTCAAGCGCCAGGATGGCGTCAGCGGCGCGTTCAGCGACGGCGGGCTTGAAATAGACCCGCGCGTATTCAACAAGAATGTCTCTCGGAGCTCTGCTGGGGTCCCAGCTCAAAGCACTCCAGATGGTCTTGTTGACGTCGTCGTTTACACCTTCGGAATATGAAATGAATCCGTTTGTGTAGCCGGAGGTTTGGCTGAAGATGGCGGCGTATTCTGCAGGGCGCGGGTTAACGGCTTCGCGCCCTTCTGTCAGCGCATAAACCTGGTCCCAATCTTGCACCTCATATTGGCAAAGCTTGTTGTGAGTGATGTCGGGATAGTCTCGCAGGCCGTAGCGTTCCGGGAGTCGGTTGCGAACGGCCTGCATCGGCGGGCTGCCGGGCCCCGCCACGAGCCCTCCGAGCCACGGCGGCAAACGTTGTTCGATATAGTTAAACGTGTAATCAACTTCTGCGGGGCTGAAGTGCTGCAGACTTAACCAGACCTTTGCATCCGGATGAGTCCTGCTCAAAAGTTTGGCAATATCTTCCAGAAA
>JAJXZM010000159.1 GCA_021780055.1 Acidobacteriota bacterium | reverse complement strand
ACGTTATATCGGCCTTTTATGTCATTAAGTACTAGTGCTGGTTCAAGCCCTGCTGGCCTTCAATTGCGGCCAGGGTCAGACAGCCAGCATCGTTCCGCCCAACGACCTGAGCGCAATTACCGTATCAGTTTCTCCGGGCACGGCCACCGTGGAGACCGATCAGACACTGCAGTTGAGCGACAGTGTCACGGGTACCGACAACAAGGATGTTACCTGGACCATCTTCAGTTCGAGCACCGATGCAGGAACCATTAACACAAGCGGTCTTTATAAAGCTCCGGCAGCGGGATTGCCGGCTCCCGTCAGGATTCAGGCGGCCAGCGTGGCAAATCCTACCAAGACCGCCGAGGCGACGGTTTGGGTGCTGGCCCCGGGCACGGTTTCAACCACCAACAATCCGCTGGTGGCCCAGTATTCAATGACGGTGCCGGACGGTGCCAGCGTCAAGGTCGATTTCGGCCCTGACACTTCCTACGGACTGGACACGTGGACGCAATCGGCGCCTGTTGGCGGCGGGCCCGTGAACATTCTGGTCGCCGGCATGCGAGCTTCCAGCACCTATCATATGCAGGCTGTCGTTGATCTGCCTGGAGGGCCGCAGTATCAAGACATTGACCATACTTTTCAAACCGGCGCCCTGCCCGCTAATCGGGTACCGCAGATTGCCGTACAGACGCCGGGCAGCCTGACGCCCAATCCTGGTGTTGAATTGCTGGTCCTGAATAATACGGGGCTTACAACGAATCCCTTGATGTCCGTTGTCACCGACCTGCAGGGCAACGTGATCTGGTACTACGATCTCGACCCCACCGGCACCAACAGTCAGACTCCCTTCCCCATCAAGCCGATGCCCAACGGGGACATGCTGGTCGCCGCGACACCAACCGGCACCGCCGGGTATGGTCTTCCGGGCATGCTGCGCGAAATCGATCTGGCGGGAAACACGGTCCGTGAAATGAGCGTGGCGGACTTGACCAACCGGCTCGCTGCCGCCGGCTACACCAACATTACTGTGAACTCGTTTCATCATGATTTTGCCTTGCTGCCCAACGGCCACATCATTCTTCTTGTCAATCACTACGAAACCGTAAACGCTACAGGGTACGGCACCATCTCCGTTCTCGGTGACGCGCTGGTCGACATCGACCAGAATTGGAATCCCGTCTGGGTCTGGGACACTTTCGACCACCTGGACGTCAATCGTCATCCGTTCGGCCTGCCCGATTGGACACATGGGAACGCGGTTATTTACTCAGCGGACGACGGCAATCTGCTCTACTCAAGCCGGCACCAATCGTGGATTATCAAGATTGATTACGAAGACGGCAAAGGGAATGGCGACGTCCTTTGGAAATTCGGATATCAAGGTGATTTCACCCTGGACTCGGGCGCCCCGGCTGCCTGGATCTATGGCCAGCACGACATCCACATCCTGAGTCCCAACACCACCGGCATTTTCACCTTGGGCGCTTTCGATAACGGTTACATCCGGGTGCTCGACGATAGCGGCGACCAGTGCGGCACCACAGGCCAGCCGGCTTGTTACAGCAGAGTCCCCTTCTTCCAGGTAGATGAGGCCACCAAAACGGTGCATGTTCTCTGGCAGGATACTCCGCTGGCGTATTCTGCGGCCGTGGGGAGCATCGAATTGCTGAATAATAGTGATATCGAATTCGATGAAGGTTTTCTACGCGCGAATCTATTCAACTCCCAGGTCTTGGAAGTGACCCCGGAAGCCAGCCCCCAGACCGTATGGGAAATGAATGTAACCGGCCAGGTCGGCTACCGGATTTACCGCATTCCCAGCCTCTATCCCGGCGTGCAATGGTAACGATTCTGGGCGTGAATTAGAGCGTCCAGATACTCCGCTTTTCAGCCTCAAAAACCTCCGATACTCCGCGCGCGGCCTGGCAACCGCCCCGCCCTCGTTGTGACCGATCCTTTCTCGGTGATAAGATGATGGCTTCCACTGGAGGTTAATGTATATGGCCGATCCTGCATCGCTGTCCGTGCCTTCCATTCAACCCCTGACCGTGCTGACCGAAGAGGAACAGATGTTCCAGGCGGCAGCGCGCGAGTTTGCCGAAAACGAAATCGGTCCGCACGTTGAGGCAATGGACCGCGAAGGCGCGTTCCGGCACGAGCTGATCGAGAAATTCTTTGAGCAGGGCTTTATGGGCCTCAGCATTCCGGAAGCCTACGGCGGCAGCGGCGGATCGTTTTTCATAGCCGTGCTTGCCATTGAGGCGTTTTCGCGCGTGGACGCTTCCGCCGGCGTGGTGATTGACGTTCAGAACACGCTGGTCTCAAACGCTATTCTCCGTTGGGGTACGGAAGAGCAAAAAAAGGAATTCGCCACCCGGCTGGCACGCGATACGGTGGGCGCCTCCGCCCTTTCAGAAGCCAGTTCCGGCAGCGACGCTTTCGCTCTTGAAACCCGCGCCGCTGAAAACGGAGACCATTATGTGTTGAACGGTCGGAAGCTCTGGATCACCAACGCCAAGGAGGCCGGAGTCTTCATTATCTTTGCCACGCTCAACCGCGAGCTCGGCTACAAAGGCATCACGGCATTTCTGGTGGACCGCTCTACGCCGGGGTTCACGGTGGGCAGGAAAGAGGACAAGCTGGGCATTCGCGCGTCATCCACCTGCGAGCTGCTTCTGGAAGATTGCCGCGTGCCCAAACAGAACGTGCTGGGTGAAGTGGGCAAGGGTTACAAGCTGGCTATAGAGACGCTCAACGAAGGGCGCATCGGCATCGCCGCGCAGATGGTGGGCCTCGCGCAGGGCGCTTTCGATCACGCGCTCGCGTACGCCCAGGAACGCAAGCAGTTCGGCAAGCCCATCAGCGAATTCCAGGCCATCCAGTTCCAACTGGCGCAACTCGCCACGCAGATTGAAGCCGCGCGCCTGATGGCCTATAACGCCGCACGTCTGAAGGACGCCGGAAAACCCTTCCTGAAGGAAGCCGCCATGGCCAAGTATTTCTGCTCCGACGTGGCGGAGCGCGTGGCCTCAGAAGCCGTTGAAATCTACGGCGGCTACGGCTTTACCAAAGACTACCCTGCCGAAAAATACCTTCGCGACTCGAAGATCGGAAAGATCTACGAAGGCACCTCGTTCATGCAACTCCAGACCATCGCCAAGGCGTTGCTGGCGCGTGAGCAAGCCGACTTGGATTTTATAAGGAATTGGGTGTCTCCGTGCTGAAGGGTGAAAGCTTCGGATCGCCCCGGCCCGCCTACGATCTCGCCAGTTTTCTCAGCAGCGTGCGGACCTCTTCCGCGTTGGAAGCTTTGGGATCCAGCCGCAGGTAGGTTTCGTATTCGCGGCGTGCTTCAGCGTTCTTGCCGGCTTTTTGAAAACTCACTGCCAAGTCATAATGCGCCTGGGCGCTGTCCGGCTTCAGCTTCAGCGCCTCTTCGCATTGCTGGATGGCGGCCGTGTAATTCTTATGTTCGTTCAGCGCACCAGCCAGGATCAGGCGGACCGAGGCGTCGGAAGGATTGTCGCGCAGATACTGTTCGTAATGCCCGATGGCCTCATAAAGCTGGCCTTGCTGCCGCAGGGCATTGGCGAGCGCCAAACGAGCATCGCTATTGTTCGAGTCGTCCCGCAGCGCTTCCCGCAACTCCT
>JAJXZM010000182.1 GCA_021780055.1 Acidobacteriota bacterium | reverse complement strand
CTTACCCTGAACCTTCTTGGTGCTTTCCATCGGTAACACTCCTTTCGGTTCCTGCAGGGAACCTCTGCTTTGGAGTGTTACCCCTTTTCCTCAGGAATTTTCGCTCATGATCTGGTAGTTAGCGCAATTGTGTGAAAGCAGAAGCCCGAATTGGTCCAAGTTCTTGGACAATGCGAGAGAGGCTGAGACGCATTTAAGCCATCTGGTTTGCCCTTACTGAGTTTTACAAATTATAGTGACGACATCTTCGGTGGCGGTGCTGTCCTCCGCGCCGGAATCCGCCGGTGGGGACACCGGCACGTCAGCAAAGAGTGTCACTATAATTTGCAATCCTCAATAATAAGTAAGGCTGGAGTTCGTACCCTTTCCGAATAGACGTCGAATTCTTATGGCAATGGCTCGAATGGTCCCACGGCCGTAAACCACGCAAAGCAGTCGACAAGTGAAATATCTCCGACTTTCGGAAATGGTTGTGCAACATTTGACGCAGCCTTCACCACGAACTGAATTTGAACGTCCATATCGGGATGCCCCTGCCGTCGGCGTCCCTGCCAGCTTTCGGAGCAAAGTGATACACACATTTCGCACACATGTCTTTGCGGAGGTCAGGCTTTAAGCGGATTTTGAAGGAACGCCGCTGATGGGGGATTCAGTGGAAACCGGCGAGTAAGTCTTCAAATTTCGCCTGGCACGCACACCGTCCTTAAGATCGTCCGCCCCCTACCAGTTAATAGAGGTTTTTGCGGCGTGGAACAATTCAAGTTAGAAACAAAAAACGTGAGAGGTTAATTTTGCGTTGTAAAGGCTGGAGTAGACAAGCAGACTATCCACGGGCGCAATTTCCGCGTGTCGTACATTGCAAAAAATATCTTGAGCTTGCCGTTTGGCGTCATCTTACGACGGACTTCTGCGATCGTAGTTGGCTCTTTTTCCTGCATCTGTCAACGAATTCTCGGACCGCCCTCGGAAGGTATTCGCGCTTCGGCAACACCAAACCAACCTCTCCGCCAATGGGAGTTTCATTGACCCTGACACGGTGAATCCCCTTGGTTCGGGTTCGACGTGCAGGAAGCAATGCGATGGCAAAATTCGTTCTAATGACCTTCTCCATTGCTTCCTCATTTTCGAGTTCGAAAGAAATGTTTGTGGTAATACCCGCGGAGCGAAGCCTCTGTTCACATATTTGCCGGATGTGACTGGATTCCGGAAGCATCGCAAAAGGGAAACGAGCCAACTCATTGAGCGAAACCGAGGTTTTTCTAGCCAACGGGTGATTATCACCGACTGCCCACACAAACTCTTCTTTATAAAGAACCTCATATTGCAGATTCAATTTCTTTGGCAGAATGTCAGCCGCATTGAAGACGATTCCCAAGTCAAAGACTCCGGCTTGAATTTGGCCGAACACATTCCCCGCAGTTGTTGTTCTTACATAGACTTCGATTTTGGGGAAGTCCTTTTGAAATCGTTCCAGAATGGGAAGAAGATAAGAAAAGAGAATTGTATCTGCAGTACCGATCCTTACGGCACCCCGCTCGAGTCCATGGGCCTCGTTGATCTGGTGGCATGCATCGGACACTTCCTGTCGAACTCGGCGAGCGGTCGCGACTATTATACCTCCGGCATCTGTGAGAACCACACGCTTTCCACTCCGCACCAGAATTCGATCATGAACCTCATCTTCCAGCAATTTAATCTGCCGATGGATTGCCGAATGGGAAATATGAAGGCACTCGCCGGCCCTCGCATAACTACCACTCTCGACGACCGCTAGAAGCATCTCAAGTTGACGAAATTCCATGGCGCCTCCTACCAAATGTACAAATTACAGACATATATTGTCTGATAATTCTAATGGACACAATGATCGCGAAGAAATATTTTGTTGCCGTCAGGGACGGTTCAGGGGCTTGGGGTCAACGTTGCAAAACAGGAGGTGGCGCGTGTCTATGAGCGGGAATCCTTCCTATTTTAGGTTTTCGCGGTTGTGCGGGGTGATACTTGTTCTGGTTGTCTTCGGGTCATTGGTCTGTTTTGGTCAAATCATTACGAGCTCAATAGTGGGGTCTGTTATTGATCCCTCCGGGGCAGCTATCCCCGGCGCAACTGTGACCGTGACTCAGGCGGAGACTGGCTTTACTCGGACTGTGACAACAAATAGCTTGGGGGAGTATAGGGTAGTTGGAATACCCGCTGGCAGCTATACAATCACGGTGGAAAAGACGGGTTTTCAAAGGGCTGTGAAATCCAATCAGGTTATTACCCAGCAGCTTTCGGCAAGTGTGGATTTCACGCTGAAGGTTGGAACAACTACACAGACTGTCACAGTGAGGGGCGGTGCCCCGTTACTCCAAACCCAGACACCGGCCAATGCCGTGACTATAAGTCAGCGGGCAATTACCCAGCTTCCTACACTTGGCCGTTCTTATCTTTCTGCCGCAATCCTATCACCTGGCGTTGCACCGACCGTTGGAAGTTCAATCCTGAATGTGGTGGAAGGGCAATCGATCACCGGTGGCGCAGCTTTTAAGCCGGTCAGCATTGATGTCTCTGGTGGACCGCCAGACCTCACGGGTTTTGTTGAAGACGGTTTTGATGTGCGCGATCCAATCTATGGTGGGGACCTCTATCAGCCATCGGCAGAGGCCATTCAAAGCTTTCGGATTGTTCGGGGATTTGACAGCGCCGAATACGGTGGTGAACCTTCAGTCGTCTACATTGAAACAAAAAGCGGAACAAGTCATTATCATGGTTCTCTCTTCGAATTTCACCAGGATGCTGCGATGGAAGCACGCCCTTCAGGTGCAAATACCGTTCCGGCCCTTACCTATAATCAGTTCGGCGGGACTTTAGGCGGGCCGGTCCCTAAACTCAACAACAAGACGTTTTTCTTTTTTTCAACGCAACTAACCCGGAACCATGCTGGCAGCGCACTGTTTGGTATCGTACCAACTGCAGCGGAGTGGAACGGAGACCTCTCGGCATTGCCAGTGCAAATCTATAATCCGTTCGATATAGTAAACGGGCAACGAACACCCTTTCCAAATAATCAAATTCCCACAGGCCTGCTTAGTTCCTTTGCCCAAAAATACAAGCAATACGTTCCCTCGCCGAACATTCCTAATGCCCCGTACGGGCAAGACAATTTAGTGACGAGCGGGCGGAATGTTAACGACGACACTCAATGGTTGGTCCGTATCGACCAGAACTTGCCACGTAGTGGAAGACTTTTCGTAAAATACTTCAGGGATAAGATCAACTCCGTTTCCTATGGCCTTTCACAATTTGCTGGAACAGCCCAACCCCTAAGGGGGCAAACTGCGTCTGTAGAGTGGGACCAGCCTCTTCAGAACGGGTCCATGGTCAATCAGTTACGGCTTGCCTTCTTTCGATCTGTCACGGACTTTGGGGCTGTACCCACTTCGCAAGACATCGCTGGAAGCATTCTCGGCCTAAAAAATATCAGCACCAATCCGCTCTTTTATGGTTTACCTGCAATCGGAGTCACAGGTTTGACTGTACCGAGTACTTTGCTGTTCAACCTGCATAGAATTACCACTCGCGCAGGCATCGACGAGAACCTATCTCTGATTCGCGGTCGTCATACGGTTAACCTCGGCTTCGCTTGGCAAGACGTCCAATATCCGCAAAAGAACGGCGAATTTCCAAGGGGCGATTTATCATATGGAGGAGCATTCACTTCGCAATATCCTGGCGGCCCGGGTGGGACCGGTCTAGCGGACTTTCTGTTAGGAGCTTTCAGCAGTGCCTCAGGTAATCCCACAGGTTTTGACCCGCTACTAGACACGGGCTATTGGGCGTGGTATGCACAGGACCAAGTCAGGCTGACTAGAAAACTTTCCCTTGATCTCGGAGTGCGCTGGGATTACTGGGTGCCACCCACCGAAAGATATAATAGATGGGTCGCGTTTGACCAGAATACGGGTATGCTCGTATATACTCTGAAGGACCCATTAAATTTCGAGAATAGTGACGAACCAGGCGGTGCGCTCCCGCGTGGCTTGTTCGAGAACTGGAAAAAGACCAACTTTTCCCCTCGAGTCGGCTTTGCCTACCTGCTTACGCCCAACACTACTGTCCGGGCCGGTGGAGGAATGTATTATTCGCAAGGCATGGCAAACTTTCAGCTTTTCTCTTCATTGGGTTTCGGAGGCCCACCCTTTACCAATATCAGTACTGTAACGAATGATACGTCACAACTCGCACCCCAAACTCTGGATACGCAGCTGTTCCCTCCACCGGCCATCGGGAGTATCACTCCTGGAACCATATTTGTTTCTCAGGATATCCACGCGCCTCAGTCATACGTAGAGCAGGCCACTCTTTCAGTTGAGCACCAATTCGGCGACAACATTCTCATCAGTGCGGGCTATAACGGGACCTTCGGCCATCATTTGATGGCGCCGTACAACATCAACCAAGGCGCTCTCCTCAATCCCGCCAATCCTTTGCCACTCGACCAAAGACGGCCTTATCCATTTTTCAGCGACATCCTGCTTCAGTCAAATTCGGGCAACTCAACCTATAACGCCCTGAATGTCGGATTCCAGAAACGTTACAGTCACGGCTTGGATATCATGGCCAGTTACACGTGGAGCAAGGCCATGGACATGTTTTCTTCCAACAGCGGTGGATGGCAAAACCAGAATGCATTGTGCCGCAAGTGTGACTTCGCACCAGCAGATTTCAACAGGTCGAACTACTTCAGAGTAGGGTACATTTGGCAACTTCCATTCGGCCCCGGCCGGGCATTCCTCCACCAATCCGCCGCAGGCAAGATTCTAGGAAACTGGCGATGGAGTGGAATCACCCAATTTCTTTCTGGCACTCCTCTTGAAATCAGCATGCCGACTTTTTGGCCTAATGTTGCCGCAGTTTTTACAACAGCCCGACCAGATCGAGTTTGTAACGGCACCTTAAGTAATCCAACTTTGGCTCGCTATTTTGACACGAGTTGTTTTGTTCCACCTCCGCTGAATACATTTGGGAACGCAGGCAGGAATATCATCAACGGGCCCGGAGCCCAAACCTGGGACATGTCCCTGGCACGACAATTTAGCGTCATGGAAAATGTTCATCTCGACGTTCGTGGACAGTTCTTCAGTGTCTTTAATCACCAGAACTGGAACAGCCCTGACACTGGGGTTACCGATCCTAATTTCGGGAGAATCTTTGGAAAAAGTGGGCAGAGGGTAATTCAGGTTGGAGCTACACTGTCGTTCTGAGTGCCCCTAGGCGGCGAGGAATTGACTAGTGCTCCGGTTCAAACCACTCCCTTCTCGGAGCTTTCTTCTCCAGAAGTGAGAAGGGGGGATCCTTGCCGCTAAATGAAGGCGTTGGAGTTCGGAACGACGCGGCTCCAAAACCTTCTTCCTTGCCCTGAGGTGCTCCGCTTCGGGCATCTTCGACGAAGGTCGTTCAATAGGACTTCTTGACGGTAATGAATCGTAGAGTCTTCATAGGATCTCTGACAGCCGCCACCCTCATGGGGCAGTACGCCGTTGCTTCGCAAAAGAGAGAAGCATCGGGCGTATTGCAGCCTTACTTTCCGAGTGTCGCCCACCAATTTGTTTGGAGAAACTGGGACCTCGTCCCACAGGAAAGGATTGCTCGCGCACTAAGCACTACGCCCCAGACGGTCTTGAAGCTCGCGCAAACGATGGGTCTTGAACAACAGAATTTTCCCGCCGTTCATCTGGCGCGCCTTCGGTTCAAAGTTCTGCGCCGAAACTGGAATTTTGTTCCTTACAGCCAACTGACGATATTGCTTGGCATGTCAGTGCAGGAAATCCATACGATGCTTGGCCAGGACGCGTTCTATATTTCTGACCTGGGACCAAAGCCTGAGAACCCTCCTGTTCGGATTCAAAAGGCTCCGGAGCGAGGTTCAGGTGTTATCTCGTACTTTCGAGCCAGCACACCGACGGGACCAGAGGAGGCGAGATTCCATTTCATCGAACTACTCAACCAGCCAATTTCTGAAGATGCGTTGCCTCGTGAGAAGGATTCCCCTGCCTTAAGGCCGCGGATCGCGTTTCCGTACTATGCAAAGTTCGGCAATGTACTTGGCAACGAAGATTTCAAGTCCTCTTATCCGGCGTCTGTGTTGGAAAACATGGCACGGATGAGAACGGGTGCAGTATGGCTAGGAGCTGTGTACCAACATTTAATTCGAACCAAAATATTTCCCGAGTTCGGAAAGGACAGCCGTGCTCAGTTCGCCAATTTGAATTGGCTCATCAAAGAGGCCGGGAAGTATGACTTGGGTGTTTTCCTTTATTTAAATGAGCCTAGGGGGATGCCCACTAGTTTCTTCAAAAACTATCCAGGAATAAAAGGAGCTCCCGGACGACCGGGAGACGGTCTCTTTTCGATGTGCACTAGTACAAAAATGGTGCAAGATTACCTTGTTGAAGCGACTGCAACGCTGTTCAAAGAAGCCCCGGGACTGGCGGGGATTATCCTGATTACCGCCTCGGAAAACCCAACTAACTGCTATTCTCTGACCCGCCATCCCAAGTGTCCCTGCTGCCTGCGTCAGACAGGCCCGGAAGTCATTGCGCAAGTAGTCCAGCTTATGGGCCAAGGGGCACATAGCGTGGTACCCGATGCCCGTGTAATTGCTTGGGATTGGAGCTGGGAAATCGTCGAAGATGACCCTCAAAAGCAGATCATTGACCTACTTCCATCAAGTGCTACGCTGATGGTCGATTTCGAGCGGGGCACTGTCATCGAGCGGGAAGGCGTGAAGAGTACGGTCGAGGAGTACTCCCTTTCGGTAGTAGGACCTTCACCGAGAGCTGCCACCCACATTGGCATGGGGAAAGCCCGTGGAATGGATGTTATGGCCAAAATTCAGGTGGGAAATACGTGGGAGGTCGGGTTGGTTCCATACATTCCGGTCGAGCAGCTTGTGGCGCGAAAATTCGAGGCCATGTGGGCTGCCGGAATTACCGGAGCTATGGAGTCCTGGACCCTGGGCGGGTATCCCTCGCAGAACTGGGAGGTGGCCAAGACGTTCTATTACCGGCAGATCGCTGACGGGGATGGGGGCCTTGAGAAAGTTGCCGCCAAAATCTACGGCGCAAGCGTAGCGAAGCGCGTGGTGCGCGCCTGGCGCCTATTTTCTGATGCTTTCGAGCTGTACCCTTTTTCCGATTCACTAATCTACTCAAGCGTAGTCCAGTGCGGGCCCGCTGCACTGCTTTATTTTGAGCCGACAGGATTGACACCTCGAATCATGAACAGTTACGACAGTCTGGATTGGACTCAACCGTTCGGGCCGAAAATTGTCGCAAACCTTTTCGAGAAGATGGCTTCTAGATGGAATGCAGGCTTGAAAGAACTTGAAGATCTGATGAATGACGTTCCGGCGACGCACCGGCGCCAGGCGGCGAGAGACCTCGGGGTCTGCCGTGCAATCGGGCTCTACTTTCGGAGTATCGCCAACCAGGTTAGTTTCCATGACTCGCGACAACGTTGGAAAGCAAGTGCGGCCGGGCTAAACACAATGAAATTGTTAGTTAAGGATGAGATTGCTGCAGCCAGGCAGTTTCTTGAAATCTGCTCGCAGGATTCCCGTCTAGGATTTGAGGCTTCGCTAGACTATCTATATTTGCCATTAGATATTCGCGAGAAGCTGGTTGCGTGTGAGTACATGATCGAGAAGCAAATACCCGAGGCCGGGGCGCGATTGAAAGCGTAGCGGGCTTTGCCGGCCTTGCGGCCGGGGAAGACAGGTACAGGCAAAATGGATCGACGCAGATTTCTTGAGCAGAGCGCAGCTTATGCTTTTGTGCTGGCAAAGCCATGGCATGGACGGCTGGAAGCACAGGAGGCCCCGATCGAGCAGGGAGCACCCACTCCGCTGCCGATTCCTGAGCCACATTTTCCGGATCGCCTCCACCTCTTCATCTGGCGCAACTGGGAATTGGCAAACATCGACAGGTTGGCTCAGGTTCTGGAAACAACGCCGGAGAGGGTTCTCGAAATCGGCAAGTCGATGGGTTTGCCGAAGAAAGTTGAACTTTCCGACGATTACCTCCGGAGGATCTATATCACTGTCATCCGGCAGAATTGGCACATTCTCCCCGACGACCAGTTGATGGAACTTCTCGGATGGAACGTTCAGGAATACGAGTACCATTTAAAAGAGGATGATTTTCTCTGGGCCAAACTCGGAATGCTAAAACCGAAATGTGAGAGGCTCCGCTACTCACCACCTTCTCCAATCGCACGGAAGCGCGCGGCGGAAATCAAAGAGACCGTCCGCGAGATCATGGGCGCTCCAATTGACGATGCTGGCGAGCCAGCTTTCACCTTCATCAAACGCCTGAGCGATACCCAAATCTCATCCCTTCGTGACCCGTCAAGCAAGGCTTTGGGAAATGAGATCGATTTGAGAACCGGCTGGACCTTGCTGAACCCAACGCCGAATTCCAGGGTTCTCCTTGATCTTGTTAATGATTTTCGGACCTACCTCACTGCAGCTATGGGCAGTGAATTGAATTCAGGCGGAGCCGTCGGGTCGAAGCCAAAATTGATCCGGATCGAAGCAGATTCCTCGATTTCCCATACATCCGGAAGTTTTGAAATAACCACGAGCCCAAATGAAATTCGTGTGGTGGGTCAGGACGCCCAGGGCGTGCGTGAAGCTTTTTCTTACCTTAAGGACAAGATGGAAGCGCGCGGTGGGCCGTATCTGGCGCACGGCACCGTTCGGCGGAATACCCGACTGGATCCACGCTACGTTTATTCGTATTTTGCGCTCTACGGCGACCCCCTGATGGATGAAAAGATCAATCCATTTCCTGACGGATTGCTTGAGAAGCTCAACCGAGCGGGCATTAACGGGGTGTGGCTCCAGGCAGTACTGAGGAATCTTGCACCATCCAGGGTTTTTCCAGAATTTGGAAAAGATTCAGAGACCCGCCTTCAGAACCTTCGCAACCTTGTGGATCGGGCGGCTCGGCACGGCATCAAGATCTACCTCTACGTGAATGAGCCGCGATCAATGCCAGCGGAATTCTTTGTCCGCCACCCGGAAATCAGAGGGACACACGATCCCGGTGACACTCGCTTTTGGGCCATGTGCACGAGCACACCGGAAGTGCGCCAGTGGCTTGCAGAAAGCTTGGCCCACGTCTTTTCAAGAGCACCGGAACTGGGAGGAATCTTCTGCATTACGGCATCGGAAAATCTGACAAATTGCTTTTCGCATGGCCATCCCAAATTCTGCCCGCGATGCTCGAAGCTCGATGGCTCGAATGTGATTGCACAACTGATTCGAACATTCCGAAACGGTGTGCGCGAGAAGAGCGGCTCAGCCGAAGTCATCGCGTGGGACTGGGGCTGGGGCAACAAATGGATTCGAAATGGCGCCGATCCTGCAAGACTGATTCCTCAGCTTCCTGGGGATGTTTCACTCCTCAGTGTGAGCGAGTGGGACAAGCGTATTGATCGGGGGGGGCATCCGGCAGAGGTGGGCGAATACTCGATATCGGTGGTGGGGCCCGGGCCGCGCGCAGTCAGAAATTGGGACTACGCGCGGCAACATCAAATCAAGCGACTGGCCAAGGTTCAGTGGAGCTGCACGTGGGAGATATCTGCCGTGCCTTATATTCCGGTACCTGGCCTTATCGTCCAGCATTGCGAAAACCTAGTAAAGCCTGGGGTCGAAGGGCTTATGGCCTCGTGGACCGTCGGTGGTTATCCATCGCCCAATTTTGAAGCAGCAAAGCGATACTATTTCGCCCCACTGCCGTCTTCCAGTGACGAGGTGCTGCGTGAAGTGGCGTTGCGGAGGTACGGCAGCGACGCGGCGTCACAAATTATCGATGCGTGGAGAGCGTTCAGCGAAGCTTTCTTGCAGTATCCCATGGAAGGCGGAAATGTAGTTTATCATGTTCCCACGCAGCACGGCCCCGCAAACCTCCTTCGCTTTCAGCCGACGGGGTACAAGGCCGCCATGATGCTCTTTCCTTATGACGACTACGAGCATTGGGTTGGCAGTTATCCCGTTAGGATTGCGGAAGACCAATTCCAGAAAATGGCTGTAATGTGGAAGAAGGGTTTGGACATGTTCCAAGCAGCGCTCAAGCGTGTGCCACGTCAGAAGATCTCAGCGGCGCAAATCGACTTTGGCATAGCCGAGACTTGTTATCTCCACTTCCAGAGCGTGGCAAACCAGATCCGTTTCTACCGCCTGCGACATGAATGGACAGCAGCGCATGGCGAGGCACGGCGGGAGTTAGGGCGTCAGATGGCTCAAATTGCTGATGAGGAAATTCAGCTGTCAGTGCGGCAATATCACATTGCGCGGCGGGATTCTTCCATTGGTTATGAAGCGTCGAATCAATACTACTACCGCCCGCTCGACCTCGTAGAGAAGGTCTTAAATTGTCATTATGTTCGGACCCTAATTTCTGCTGAGATTAACCGCCAGGTATAAAGGGTGACCGTGTGAGCTGGTGAAGGTGACACGACGATGACGGGAAAGGTTCAAATAGGTCTTGTCGGCTGCGGGCTTTTTGGCCACAGCCACCTGATGGCATATCGCGGCGTGCATGGTGCCAAAGTGATGGCCGCTTTTGACACTGTTCGCGAGACGGCAGAAGAGACTGCAAGGAATTTTGATATTCCGCACGTCTGCTCGAGCGTGGAGGAGCTTTGCCGCGATCCTGATGTGCAGGCGGTTGACGTGGTCACTCCGGAGCAGGCGCATCGGTTGCCGGTAATTTCAGCACTTGAGTGCGGTAAGCCCGTCTTTGTCGAAAAACCTTTTGCCGCGTCGCTCGAAGATTGCGACGCCATGATCCAGACTGCCGAGAAGCTAAATGGCATCCTAATGGTTGGGCACATCCTAAGGTTTGAAACTCGGTACGCCTTGTTAAAGGAGGAGGTGGAGTCCGGGAGGCTCGGCGAGGTGATTTCGATGTATTCTCGGCGAAACCGACCGAAATCGCTGCTGGCGAAATACGGCCGAAGTCATCCGGCTATCATCAACGCGATTCATGACATAGACCTTATGTTATGGTACGCGGGTGATCAGGTCCGACGCGTTCGCGGCTACACGCGCAACCACTCCGGGGGCGTTAACCCGGACACCTTCTGGGGAGTTCTGGAATTTGGCAGAGGGGCGCTGGGTGTCGTAGAAGTTCAATGGCGGCTTCCGGATCATGGGGGTGTGATCCTCGACGACGTCTTCCAGCTTGTTGGGGAGCACGGCGTGGGCAACCTGAACCTTTTCCCCTCCGGCCTTAACCTTTGGCGCGATGACGGTTTTCAAATCCCTGATTCAAGTTATGATCCGCGCGTCAGAGGCTCCGCACGAGGAGCCTTGCGCGATGAACTTGAATACTTCTGCAGTTGTGTCCGTGATCGCCGGCGACCCGACATCGTTACACCGCAGGAGGCGCGGAATGCCGTGCGAGCAGCTCTGGCACTAATTGATTCCGCCAAAGCTGGAAACGATATTGAGATAAAGGAATGAACTATGCGGCTTTCCGAGCGGGTTTATCTTGTGGGTGGAGGGACTCTCGGCTTCAGCCTCTCCGAAGAGCACGATTGTCACGTCTATGTGATCGACGGTGGCAGCGCGTTGACTTTGATTGATGCTGGGGCAGGCATTACTATCGAGCCAATACTGCAAAACATGCGTTTCGACGGTCTCGACCCTCAACGGCTTAACTACCTGATCTTGACGCATGCACACTCCGACCATGCAGGAGCAGCATGCGAATGGCGGAACCGTTTTGGGGTTGAGGTGGTGGCGTCCCGCGAAGCAGCTGAATACCTCAGCAAGGGGGACGAGGAACGCGTAAGTCTCAGCATCGCCAAGAAGGGGGGCTTTTACCCTGCAGACTATGTTTTCCAAGCCTGTCCAGTTGCGCACACCCTTAGCGAGGAGGACCACTTCAGGATTGGCGACATCGAACTCCGAGTTCTTGAAACCCCCGGCCATTGCTCTGGCATGCTCTCTTTCATCTTGATTGAGGGCGAAAGAGCTGTTCTTTTCGCCGGCGACACCGTTTTCCATGACGGCAAGCTTTTGATGACTAATGTTTGGGACTGCGACCTGCAGTTATACGCTCGAAGCATCGAGAAACTCAGCAAGCAGAAAGTGGATGCGCTACTCCCCGGACACCTTAGTATCGCGATGCAGCAGGGAGACCGCCACATTCAGAAAGCCTGGAATACACTTGAAAGATTAGCTTTACCACCGAATATCATCTGATGACTTATTCACCTATAGTTCAAACTTTAGCTGATTTGATTCGCATCAATAGCGTCAACCCCGCTTACGCCAATGGGCGGCCGGAATGTGAAATTCAGCGCTACATTACGGAGTTTTTCGAAGGCCGCGGGATCGAGTTTCGGGTACAGGAAGTGCTGCCGAATCGCCCCAATGTCATCATTCGGGCCCCAGGCCGGCGCCATGATGACAAAATCATCTTTGAAGCGCACGTGGACACGGCTGGGGTAGAGGACATGATTGTGCCTCCGTTCGAGCCCACAGTAAGTTCTGGGCGAATGTATGGGCGAGGTGCCTGCGATACAAAAGCTGGCTTGGCGGCCATGATGCATGCTGTCGCCGATCTGAAGGTATCGGGGAAAAATCCGGTCTGTGATGTGTGGTTGGTGGCCGCCGTTGATGAGGAACATTCTTATCGAGGCGTGGCGAAACTCTGTGAGAATATTCAGGCTTCTGCAGCTGTGGTGGCTGAGCCTACGGGAATGAGGGTCGCAATCGCCAGCAAAGGGTGCGTTCGTTTCCGAATCACAACGCGCGGGAAGTCTGCGCACAGCTCGGAACCGCGCCTTGGCGCTAACGCCATCGAACATATGGCGCGCGTTATCGACACGCTCGCTGAATATTCCAAGCGAATACAGACCATAAGCCATCCGTTAGTAGGACCACCCACCTTGAATGTAGGGTTGATAGAAGGCGGTACGCAGGTCAACGTCGTGCCCGAGTTCTGTTGGATCGAGATCGATCGACGCCTGGTTCCCGGCGAACAGGGGCCTGCCACACTTGTCGATATCAACAGGGAACTCGAGGGGCTTCGAGCCACCGACCACGATTTCGAAGTCGTCGTAGGGCCCGCGGTGCTTCAGGATTGGCCTTTGGAGACGCCCTCGAATTCACCTATCGTACTTCAGACCTCCCAGGCTTTGAAAGACGCAGGGCTTGATCCGAAGCCAGTGGGAGTTCCTTTCGGGAGCGACGCGAGCAAACTCTCAATGGCGGGGGTTCCTAGCATTGTCATGGGTCCTGGAAGCATTGCACAGGCACATACCGAGGACGAGTTCGTAGATCTGGATCAAGTCGAGATGGCATTCGAGGTTTATAGGCGGCTGATGACATCCTTTCGATGAGGACACATGTATAAGAACTTGTTTCCTACAGCAAAAGAAGTGACTTATCTGGATACGGCTGCCGAAGGGCTGCCACATCCCGACTGTGAGAAAGCCTTTCAATTGTATTCCCGGATTAAAGCTCGCGGGACGCCGGGTCGTGTAGAACTCCACAGGGTTGAAGCAGACGCGCTTGATCTGGCTGCTTGCCTACTAAGCACGGATTCTTCCAACGTCACGTTTCTATCGAGCGCTTCGGAAGCCCTAAGCCTTCTCGCGGCCTCTTTGGAATTGAAACCGCACGACCAGGTGATCATCAGCGAGCTGGAGTTTCCATCGAATGTTCTCCCATGGGTGCGCCTGAAACAAAATGGAATTGATGTTGTGGTCATCCCCGGCCAAGGAGGCAAACTTGATTGGGAGAGGGTGGCAGAGAATATATGCCCGAGAACGCGCCTGATTTCCCTCAGCCTTGTCAGCTATAAAACAGGGGCTTACCTGCCCTTCGTGCAGAAAATTGCTGACGCGGCCGTAAGAGTTGGGGCTCTTGTTTCGATTGATGCGACTCAGGCGCTTGGGAGATGTCCGGTCAGTGTAGATGGCGTCGACTATCTCATGTCGAGCAGCTTTAAGTGGTTGCTCGGGCCGCATGGGCTGGGCATTGTCTTCACCAGCCCGCGTTTTCGAGCGAGGCTGAAGCCTGCCATGGTTGGGTGGTACTCGGTGAAGAATCTCTTTTCCGAAAAGCGGTTTGAGACGTTTGAGCTTAAAGATGGTGCAGCCCGATTGGCCGTCGGAATGCCGAATTTTCCTTCGATCTTTGCTTTGAAGAAGAGTCTTGAGTTTCTCCTATACATTGGGGTTGAAAACATCGATCGCGAACTGCAGCCTCTGGTTGCCAATCTCCGGGCTGGACTTGACCGCCTTGGACTTGATCTATTGACACCAGCTGGGTCCGAATACTCTTCTGGTATTGTGGCATTTGCCCACCCAAGAGCGGAGAAGATCGGGGCAGCGTTGCAAAAGGAACGCGTGACTGTCTGGGCGGGTGA
>JAJXZM010000117.1 GCA_021780055.1 Acidobacteriota bacterium | reverse complement strand
CACGGCGGTGGCGACGCGCGACCGGATGACCTAAGTCCGGAGGGCCGCGGGGCGCAGGATGCTTCTGTTGTCACGATGGCCGCGCACCCGGAAAACAGCCGGTACTGGGTCTCGGGTCAGGCCAACATTATCTACCAGGGCCGGCTTCCGTTTCATTCCGCATATCAGGGTCCTAACAGTTTTCGCAATTCGGCCGAGTACAAAACCTCACTGGTCGGCACGCTCTACACTGCGCTGCGGCCTACGCGCTCTGTGCGGTATAACACGGACCTCATCCTCGACGTGGAAAGCACCGGCGGGCGGGGTCTAAGCCAGGCGCTGGGGCTGGCTGGCTTTACCAATCTCGACGTGGTGCGTAATCCATACCTCAGTTCCGAGCCCTATCTCGCCCGCTATGAGATTCATCAAGTCATTGGATTGACTGCGAAGACCACGCAGCAGGTGCCCGGCCCCTTTTCGTTGACGTCTAGCGTGCCCCGGCGCCGCATTGAGTTCCGCATCGGAAAAATGACGTTACCGGACTTCTTCGATGTCAACTCCGTTGGCTCCGACAGCCACTTGCAGTTCATGAACTGGACGGTGGACAACAACGGCGCGTGGGACTACGCCGCCGATACACGCGGCTACTCAGTTGGCGGAATGGCCGAATACGATGATCGTGCCTGGAGCATCCGCTATGGCTTCTTCGCCATGCCTGTTGTGGCCAACGGCATTGATCTGGACTGGGCCTTAAGCCGCGCCCATGGACAGAACGGCGAATTTGAGTTGCGCCATAGCTTTGTTGCCGGGCACAAGGGCGTGACACGTATCCTGTTCTATGCCAATCGCGCGCACATGGGAGACTACCGCGAGGCAGTCCAGGCGTTTTTGGCCGGGACCGACACTACGCCCACAATTACCGCACACGAGCACCTCGGCGCGCTCAAGTATGGCTTTGGCTACAACACCGAGCAGGAGCTGACCGTCAATCTGCGCGTCTTTGGCCGATTCGGATGGAACGAGGGCCAGCACGAGTCATTCGCCTACACCGAAGTGGATCAAACAGTATTGGCCGGGGCCGATTATGCGGGAACGCGTTGGCATCACCCGCTCGATAAAATCGGTCTGGCCGTGGTCTCAAACGCCATTAAGCGCGACCATCAGAACTACTTGCACTATGGCGGGCTGGGATTTCTGCTCGGCGACGGCAACCTGAACTACGGCCGCGAAAATATCGTGGAGAGCTACTACAACTGGCATGCATGGCGCGGCCTGTTCTATGCCGTCGATGTGCAGCACATCGCCAACCCCGGCTACAACCGCGACCGCGGGCCTGCATGGGTGGGCTCGGTCCGCGCGCACATTGATTTCTGATTCGAATGTGCATAGTTTGCAGCATCACGCTGAAACCTTGCCGTAATCGACCTCAAGCGTGCACAGGGACAAGCCAAACCTTCGGGTTCCGGGAGATTACCGCCCACTCGGCAATGATTACGTGTGCGCTACCCGGCACGCTCGTCGCGGTATTTCCCTGGATGACTCCCAAGTAAACTTTGCGCCAGTCTTCCGGAAGCAGGCGCCGTTCAAACATGGCCCTGTTTTCCGCGGGCTACACTAAGACGCGGCCACGTTTGCCCGGATTGCCCGCTCCGCTTTTCATGAACATCTGCTGAATCGGTGATATGCCGAGTGGCAAACGTTGAAGTCGTGCCTTCCAATTCGATGCTCAGAACCTGCATTAGACCTGTCTGCACAATTGCGCAGAAGGGGAAGGCGTTTACACTATCGTCGCTGACCCCGTTGGAGAAGATGAGCCCGATGCGACTTTCCGGAATGCACTACTTTCCCGTGGAGTGGCCTTTTCTGCTGGCCCTGTTTGTTCTCTTCTCACTTCTGGTCGCGCTTGTCGAATTCAGGATCCTCCACTATGCGTACGAACGGATGGGGATTTCGCCGCGGTATGTAATGTGGATTCTTTTGTTGACTCTGCTGGGCAGCTCGATCAACATTCCGTTGGCCGAGTTTCCCCCGGAGAAAGTGATTTCAGGAATGGTGGTGCACCACCACGGGATGCGGTATGTGGTGCCCGACGTGCATTATTGGCCGGCGACGGTGTTGGCGGTCAACGTAGGCGGAGCTCTCATCCCGATCATGCTGTCGCTTTATTTGGCGATCAAGAACCGGCTCGTGATGAAGTCTGCTCTTGCCGTGGCAGCGGTGGCACTCGTAACCTACCATCTGGCGCAGCCGGTGCGTGGTGTCGGTATCACGCTCCCGATCTTCATCCCGCCGATTGTCGCCGTGGCCTGCGCGCTGATGTTGTCCTGGCGGCAAGCGGGACCGCTCGCCTACGTTGGGGGAAGCATGGGGACCCTCATCGGCGCAGACCTGATGAATTTAGGCAAAATTCATGGGCTGGGCGCGCCAGTCGCATCGATTGGCGGCGCGGGAACGTTTGACGGCGTGTTTCTTGTGGGGATCGTTGCAGTGCTGCTAGCGTCGTTGATGCAGCCGGGCCCAAGGCGCGCTGTGTGACGAAATGGAATCTTCAGGCCGGACTCCCAACAAAAGTTTGTCACATGCACGTTTAAGGGGAGTAATTGGGATAGCCCCGCGCGCCGTTGGTCTTCGTCATCTGCGGGATGCGTTTCTATGAGGTTCTAGCCATGGGGAGGCGCCAACCTCGGAATATCGCCATCAGGCGAAGTCCGAGACACAACGCCGAGCCGATAAGTAACCCCACGAACGCCGGAAGATGAAGCCAATTTCCTGTAACAACAACCACTCCGGCAGCCAGCGCAGCGACAGCATACAGATCGGATTGAAGAACAAAAGGAGTTTGATTGACGAGTACGTCACGAATCATTCCGCCTCCGATTCCCGTTAGCATTCCAAGCAGCGCAGCCATCACCGGATTCAGTCCAGCGGCCAGTGCTTTTTCTGTTCCGGTCACGGCAAACAAAGCAAGGCCTGCCGCATCCAGAGCGAGGATGAGCTTGCCCTGAACGTTAATCTTACGGCTCCAGAGAAAGACGACAACGGCGGCCAGGATCGAAATCCAGAGGTATTGCAAATTAACGAGTGCAGCGGGCGGTACTGCGCCAATCAGAAGGTCGCGAGTGATGCCGCCGGCATTTCCGGTAACGAATGCAAGAACCATCAGCCCGAACAGGTCAAATTTGTTCTTGACTCCAGCAACTGCGCCGCTTAATGCGAAGACGAAGGTGCCAATCAGGTCAAGCGCAACTGCGAATGTACCGAGGAGATGGTGTCCTTCCGTGAGTATGTTGCTCATCCTGCCATCCAGGCGCGCGCGGCAACGACCAGGGCTTTGACCCCTGTTTCCAGGGTGGGGTGCAGAACCGGCGCGAAGTGCGGATTGTGATTGGTTGGCAAAGTGTTGAGGGTGCCTGCGGCTTTGGCCTTTGCGTAAGTCTCAGGTTCGGCTCCGCCTATAAACCAGTAAACAGAGGGGACATGCCACTGAGCGCCAAAGCAGCCGAAATCCTCACTCGCCATGGTTGGCTTGGTCTGCTCAATCGACCCGTCAGAAAAATATTGACGAAAGGCATCCACAACTCTCTTTGTGGCGACGGGGTCGTTCGTTACAAGCGAATATTGATCGAGCGGCGTAATCTCAGGGGGCTTTGGGGCGCCA
>JAJXZM010000575.1 GCA_021780055.1 Acidobacteriota bacterium | reverse complement strand
CGTGAAGGCAAGTGGATCATTGAGTGTGTAACTATCCACTGTAGATGTTGCGGCCCACAAAATGCAACCGGACAAGAACCGGTAATCGATCATAGTTGGTCATCTCATGCACCTTAGAAAGAGGCAGGCTTGGGACGGGTGATGATGGACCGAGCTTCGTCTCCGGCTGGTTGTTCAGTCGCGGATTTTCGTTTTTTGCTTCGCAGGACATTATGCCACTATTACTAGAGGGCATAAGCGCAAATTTTGCTGACCCTTCCAGGGCATTTTTGCCTGACGGGGTTGGACTACAGGAGAGCGACGCTGATTTCAACTGCGATTTTTGACTTCGATGGTACGCTTGCCTCATCGCTGGAGGGTATTCACGCGTGCTTTAAGGAAGCCCTTTCCTTGTACGGGTATCCCGTGCCTTCGCTAGCGGCTGTCCGACAAACGGTGGGCCTGACGCTGGAAGAGTCTGTCAGAATTCTTACGAACAGCCGATGCGACGGGGCACAGATTGATGAGGTCGCTGCCTCCTACCGCGCACTGTATACGGAGAAGGGAAGGGCAATGGCAACCCTCTTCCCCGGAGCGATGGAAGCCCTTTGGGCGGTCAGGGAAATGGCGATTCAGATTGTAGTGGTGAGCAACAAGAGTTACAAGGGTGTATGCCGCCTGGCGGAGCAACTCGGCATTGACGGGATCATTGATTTTATGTTTGGCGCCGATAACGCACCGTTCCGCAAACCAGACGCGCGGCTGTATACCGAAGCCATCGCGCCGCACTTGCCGGACCCTCGTGGCTGCAAGGTTCTGATGATTGGCGATACCGAATCTGACCTTCTATTTGCAAAAGCCGCCGGCCTGAGGCCGTGCTGGGCATCTTACGGGTATGGAGATGAGGCTGCCTGCAAAGCACTCGAACCAGAATTCATTCTGCCCGACATCGGCCGCCTTCCAGAACTTCTTCATAACCTCATGGCTTAACCGGGTATTGCCGCCATCTGCATTCTCACGCGGGCCTTGCGCCGATTTTCGGCATTGTTTGACAGGCCAAATGCTCGTTTGGATTCAGATGGTGTCACATGGCCTTGACGACCGGCTGGCAGTTATCTAAGATGTCACAAGGACTTTATCCTATTGCAGTGACTGGGGCTATGCTGAAACTACGCAAGCCGCGCAACAACCGTCGAGTTCCGGACGCACCTGCCGGAACCCTCATACCGGACAAGCTTTACTTTCGCATCGGAGAAGTGAGCAAGCTTGCCCATACCAAGCCCTATGTTCTTCGATATTGGGAAACAGAATTCCCAACCTTAAAACCCACCAAGAGTTCCACCGGCCACCGGCTTTATCGCCGTCAGGACGTCGAGAAGGTTTTTGAAATCAAGAGGCTTCTTTACGAAGAGGGCTTTACGATCGATGGCGCGCGCAAGTATCTGGCCGGGAATTCAGGCGCGACAGTGGAGATCAGGCAGGCCGCGTCCTCCAACCTCAGTGATGATCAGTTCAAAGCAATCAGACGTGAGCTCCTCGGAATCTTGACAATAGTTTCCCGATGATGCTAGCGTTGAATCGTGCCATTCAGCCCATTTTTGAGCGTGAAGGCGCGGATTGCCGGGACGTAGCGCAGCCTGGTAGCGCACTTGCTTGGGGTGCAAGTGGTCGCCGGTTCAAATCCGGCCGTCCCGACCAGTGATTGCTTGAAACGTGATGAGTGGCCAGTAATGAGCCTGTGGGTGGCTGCCCCTGCTTTGAACTAGTCACTCGCCACGGTTTACTGTTTGTTCGGGGCGTAGCGTAGCCTGGTAGCGCGCTTGGTTCGGGACCAAGAGGTCCCCAGTTCAAATCTGGGCGCCCCGACCACTTCTTCTTGTCAGTTGGTTTCCTTCTTAGCCCGGGGATGTTTATGGGTGGCGATTTTTTCGGCCCGGCAGATTTTGTCCGGCACGGATCGCTAACTTGCCGGCGTGAGATTTCAATCCCATTTCTTCAATTTGGGCCAGATTTGTTGAAGGTTCCAACCCTTTGGCTGGGTGCAAACCCAGATGGGCCCTCTTTCAAGGGAGTAGGGAACTCCGAATGAACCCGCGCGTATAACCTGCCCGAAATACTGTTCCAGGTGCTCGCGAGTGTCGCCCAAAATAATCATTGATAAACCCCTGTATTGACGCGGTCCCCACAGGTAGTAGTTCTGATGCGGGCAGATGGCTTTGGGCAATCCGTATTGCGGGCCGAAGAAGTCAATGGCCCCCGCCTCGCCGTAGTTTTGCGCATAGATCGCCGTCACTGAACGCAGGCCGAATGGCAGCCTGTCATACGCTTGTGCCACTGCAAGCGTCATTTCCTGCCAGCCAAGTTCGTCCGAATAATATTGCGGGAGCGGGGAACTGAGGTGGCTCTTCTCCGCGGCGGGCGGGGCAAGGCCAATAGTTTCCTGATATTTAACGTAGGTTTCAAGCGGCAGGACCGGAATCATCATAGGCACCAGCGGAGCCGTGCCGACGATCAGTGCCAGCAGCGTGGCGGGCTTCAGGCAGCCCCGGACGCGGGCCGCGTTTTCGATGGCGACGGCCCCGGCGGCCAGCAGCATGGGATAAGCAGGCGCTGAGTAGTAGTCCTTCCCATGCAGAATCATCATCGTCGCCAGAAGGGCAAGAAAGGTCCAGCCCAGCACTCGAAAGCGTTTGCCATCGCGTCCAAAGAACAGGAATAACAGGCCTGCCATCCAGACAGGAAGGTTGATTGGTGACATCATGAAGATCTGGTCGCCCATGAATGCCAGAGGACCCCGAACGATGTCCCGACCGCTTGCCCGAATGTTGTGCATCAACTCCAGGAACGGCCAGTGATGCTGGATGTTCCAGATCAGGTTGGGGAGAAAGATTGCCAGGGCAATCGCCCCGCCAAGCCATATCCAGCGTGAACGGAAAGCTTTGCGCTCGCGCACCAGCAGCAGCCCCACGACGACTGCAAACCCGAAAAAGGCCATTGAGTACTTGTTTTCCAGTCCCAGGCCGGCCAGCACTCCGAACCACAACCACAATTTCTGGTTTCCTGTTTTGACAATGCGGACCATGATCCAGGCGCATCCCATCCAGAGCAGCGGTTCAAACACGTTCATGGTCAGCAGATGGGCATTGATTGCATACACCGCTGCCAGTGCCGTGCTCAAGGCGGCAAGGCTTTGGGCGAAACGTCCGCCTCCCAGTTCTCGCGCGATCATTGCAGTCAGCCAGATGGTGGCGGCTCCTGCCAGCGCCGGAAGAAAGCGCAGGGCCGGCAGCGAGTTGCCCAGCGTGTGCGTAGTGAGCCACGCGGCCAGCGCAATCATGGGCGGCTGATCGACATAACCGAAAGCCAAATGGCGCGCACAGGCGAGGTAATAGAGCTCGTCACGGAAGTATCCGTAACGGCCCGCGGTCAGCATGTGAGCCACGAAGCTGGCGGCCGCAATGTACAGCACGATTGCGGTCGCACTCGTCAGAAACCGGTGCCGTCCCATTTCGTTCGGACCCGGAGCCGTTTCCGTCTCTGATTGACGCGCGTGAATCATGGAACCTCTATTCACTTTCGCGGAACAATTCGCACCTTTCCTCTGCGGGCGGCAAATTGTACGCGTCCATATAGATTTAAGCGATAGACTCCGCCCAACTGCGCG
>JAJXZM010000184.1 GCA_021780055.1 Acidobacteriota bacterium | reverse complement strand
TTGCGATTCTTGAACGCTTCAGGAAATCACGCGCGCTCACATTTGTAACCACGCACCACGGAAGGCTGAAAGCCTACGGCAGCGAAACCGACGAAGCCGAGAACGCCGCAATGGAGTTCGACGAAGAAACGCTCCAGCCGACCTACCGTTTGCTGGTGGGCCTGCCCGGAAAGTCGAGCGCCGTGGATATCGCCGCGCGCCTGGGTTTGCCGGAGGACATTCTCGCGGAGGCCCGCGAACTGATTGGAAGCGAGGAAGCCGAAGCTTCAGCGCTGCTCCAGTCACTGCACGAGCAGCGAGCGCTGCTGGAATCGCAAATGGCGAACCTCCAGGCTGAAGAGAGGAAGTTGCTGCAGCGGGCGGTGGAGCTTGAGACCGCGGCCGAGCAGGAGCGCCGCGCAAAACTGAAGGAACTCGACGTGCGCCTGGAACAAACGCTGCGGGCGATGGAAAAACACTGGGACCAGGTGTTGGCGGACCTGCGCGCCCGGGTTGACAAGCCGCGGCTGCCCAAGGGCGTCGAACGCAAGGTCCTGTCCCTGAAGCAGGAAGCCCGCGAAGAATGGAACGCGCAGGTGCTGAACGTTCTGGCCGAACCTGCGCCGGACCGCGAGATCCACCCAGAAGTGCCGGTTGCCGTGGGCGATCAGGTTCGCGTGCCGAACCTCTCCATGCCGGGCACTGTTACGGAAGTTCTGGATGACGAGCATATCCAGGTGCTGGTGGGCAATCTCCGCCTGCAAATCACCAAAGACGAAGCGCAGATTGTTGCGCGGAAGTCGCCGTCGCCGTCGGGACAGCCGCCCGCGGTCCACGGACGCCTGGGCATGCAGGTTGAGGGTGCTCAGGAAGACGTGCCGGACGAAATCAACGTGATCGGAAATACGGCCGAAGAAGCGCTTGAACGCGTGGATGAATTCCTGGATCGCGCCTACACGGCCGGGCGCGCGCGCCTACGCGTGATCCACGGTTTCGGGAAGGGAATCCTGCGCAGGAACCTGCACGAAATGTTCTCCACACACCCGCACGTGGAAAAGTTTTATCTGGCAACGCAGGGCGAAGGCGGCGGCGGCGCGACGATTGTCGAGCTGAGGAATTGATGGATTTTGCTGAATCGTTCGTTCCCACTGCCGCATCGTATAAGCGACGGCACACACCCTAGCCTCGCTTTATGAGCGCCGGCTTTCTTATCCGGCAAAACCGGCGATTTACAGTGCCGAGCGAGCAGGGAGGGAGTTTAGATGGGATTACTCCGTGACGAAGACGCAGTTGAAATACGCCGCCGGCTGAGTGCCATGACGGCGCCGGTCAAGCTGGTGCATTTCACCCAGGAGCTGAACTTGGAGTACGGCGAGGAAACGCGCCAGGTGCTGGAGGAGCTTGCCGCGCTGTCGGACAAGCTTTCGCTTGAAGTCTACGACTTCATTCTTGATAAGGAGAAAGTCGCCGAGTACGGCGTGGATAAGGCCCCTGCCACGGTGGTCCGCAACGGGAAGGATTACGGCATACGCTATTACGGCATGCCCGCCGGGTATGAATTTGCTACCGTGCTGGACGCCATCCTCGATGTTTCAAAAGGCGAGTCGGGCCTGGGCGCGGAGAGCAAGGAAAAGCTCGCCCAACTGAACCAGCCGGTTCACCTTGAAGTTTTTGTGACGCCTACTTGACCACACTGTCCTCGGGCGGTCCGCCTGGCCCACCAGTTTGCAATGGAAAGTGAACTCGTCACGGCTGATTGCATTGAAGCCACCGAATTCCCGGATCTCGTCAATCTGTATCGCGTTCAGGCCGTGCCCAAGACGGTGATCAACGCCGAGCAGTCGCTGGAGGGCTCGCTGCCCGAAGGCCATTTTCTGGATACGATTATGCGGGCGGTGCAGCCCCCGGACGAGAACGCCAAAGCATAAAGCGGCGTGCGATGCGGGGTGCGCGGCCGGGCGGCAGGGCACCCCTTCATTCCTTTAATACTTCAGCACTGAGTGCAGGTTGTATTTCGTGAGCTTTTCTTTTCCCTTCAGGAATTCGAGTTCAATCAGGAACCCCAGTCCGGCCACCGTTCCTCCCAATGACTCCACAAGTTCGGCGACGGCTGCCGCCGTGCCGCCGGTGGCCAGCAGGTCGTCGATAATCAGCACGCGCTGCCCCTTGCTGATCGCGTCGCGGTGAATTTCCAGCGAATCTTTCCCGTATTCCAGGCTGTACTCCACCCTCGCCGTTTCGGCAGGAAGCTTTTTCGGCTTGCGCACGGGAACGAACCCGGCGTTCAGCCGGTAGGCCACCATGGGCGCAAAGATAAAGCCACGCGCCTCAATGCCCACCACGCGATCGATGACCTGGCCTACGTAGTGATCGGCCAGCGAATCCACGGCCGTGTGCAGCCCCACCGGGTCCTTCAGCAGGGTCGTGATGTCGTAAAACAGAATCCCCGGTTTGGGATAGTCCGGAACTTCACGGATCAATGACTTCAGATTTTCCACGCAATTTCTCCCTTTTCGATTGATCAGCTACCAGTCGCTTTCAATCACAAAACGCCTGTAGCCGGCTTGCACCTGCACATCAAATTCCTGGACGCGGTCCACGCGGGCGCTGCGCGGGCCTACCGCCAGACGCGCCTTGAATTCCTCCAGCGCCGCCGCGTCTCCAACTGCATAAGCTTCCACTGTGCCGTCGGCGCAGTTCTTAACATAGCCCGAAAGTCCCAGTTCGTTGGCCAGGTCTTCAGTGAAAAATCGAAACCCCACGCCCTGCACACGCCCGATCACCACGTATTTTCTGGCTTGTTTCTTCACAGGACCTTTTGCACCACCGAACTCGACTATGTGACGGGTTCGAAGCTGAAATGCCCTGACTTCCGGAACCCTTCCACCGCAGCTTCACGCTGGGCCGCGTCCCACCCCAGGCGCTCGGCAAAGATGTCCGCGACTCTGGGCACCGCTTCGCGCAGCGCGGAAGCCGCGTACCAGTTCAGGCCCGAGCGCCGCAGGAGAAAATCATCAAGCTCCAGGGCCATTTCATTTTCAATGGCAAACGCAACCTCGGTGCCCAGGCAATTTTCGCAGCCCGGAAGCGGGTCGGCAAGCTTGCGGTCAGAGCGGACAGGTTCCAGCACCTGCTGCCAGCGCGTCCCGTAGGTGCGCACGATGCGCTCGGCCGCCGCTCGCGGAACGTCGAAGAGCCGCACAGCGTCTGCGGCGGCATCCCTGGAATAATTCTCAAAGTTGTCCGTATGGCCGCCGGGCAGGGGCGTTCTTCGTGTCGGATGTTCCGCCCATTGCGCCGGAGAGCTGCCGGACAGGCTGGCCACCACCTGGTCCACCAGTTTTTCCCCAAGCGAGCGGGCGGTGGTTAGTTTTCCGCCGCAAACCGTGATCAGGTTTCCAGCCCACAGGTCCGCATGGAAGCGGTATTCGCGCGTGTTTTCAGAAGGGCTTGCGCCAGGCTGGATAGCCAGCGCGCGCAGGCCTGCATAAGCGCCAATCACATCGCTTTTCTCGAGCGGCTTGCGCAGCACCCGATTCACCGCGCGCAACAGGTATTCAACGTCTTCAATATCCGGGCGCACCTGGCCGGGTTCGGCGTCGTAGTCCGTGTCAGTGGTTCCCAGCAGGCCATGACCGTGCCACGGCATCATCACGAAAATGCGTCT
>JAJXZM010000521.1 GCA_021780055.1 Acidobacteriota bacterium | reverse complement strand
TTGTGGACCCGGGAGGGGGGCCAGGACATACCGGAATACGCCTTGCTGCTGGTGCTGATCTGTCTGTCGCTGGTTACGGCCGTTTCAGCTCTGGGGATGGCCGTTAACAAAACCTTCACAAGCGCTCCCGCCAATCTCTCCGCGCCAGCAGCATCTTTCCATTCTTATCCTTCCGGTTCGGACGCTGGTTCCGGATCCAGCTTCAAATCGGCGTCAGACAGCGGGCCGGGCTCGAGCGGCCAAAACAGGGACGCCGGACATGGGCGCGGCAATAGCCGGGATTGACCATGGTTCCCCTCCCCCGGCAACGCGCCCGCAATCTCCCTTCTCCAGTTGAAAAATGAACTTGCCAAAAGCGCCGGCCGAGTTTTATCCCCGTCGCGCAACCTCTTCGCCTGGGTCTGAAGCCAGTGACCCTCGTCACAGCATCCGTGTCCATAAAGGAGGATGGTAAGCGCAGGCTGAAAGGCGGCGGGAGGTACGTATGAAGAAGCGTTGGATCAAGTGGTCGACCGTTCTCGTCTGCGCACTGCTGGCGCTTTCAATTGCGCCGGGCAACACAAAGGCGCAAGACCATCGTTCACAAGTCGATCATCGAAAAACCAACATCCTGACCCTGGAGGGTCCGGCGATCCATATTCTCGTCACGGAGCCTCTTTCTCGCCGGGAACTTCGCAAGCTGGTTACCGATCCTCGTACCGCGCGCAATCATCCGGACCTCGCCGGATACTACCAAAGCCAAGCCGACCGCCTGAACTCCGAAGCGGAAGAAAACCAGCAAATAGCCAGCAACTTTGGCGACCCGAAGCCCCTCGCTGCCCCCGACCACTTTAATATTGGCCGGAACGCCCGCCACTATCACGTCATCGCCAGGAAATGCCAGAGGCAGGCCGCGAACGCCAGTCTTCTTGCCGCCCTTTACACTCAGGCGGCGCAGGGAGAAGGCTGCTTCACGTGCCATAACCTGCATGGCCGCGGCGGAACAATCGCTCCTGACCTGGCGATCGAAGGCACACGCGGCCGGTCCAATGCCTGGCTGATCGGCCATCTCAGAGACCCGCAGGCCTACTCTCCAGCATCTCTGATGCCCGCTTTTGCCCACCTTACAAACCGCCAACTCGAGGCGCTGGCTGCATTCCTGCAATCTCAGAAAGCAAAATAGCTGGACGACGGTTCGTGCCTACGGCCCGGCATGGTTTCCGGCCTTGGGTTTGCCGTTTTCGGCACGCAATAACCCCATTCAGGAAAATCCGTGTTGTGGCCGTACCGCTATTTCTTTTTTCCAAAGTGGTAGAGGATGTCAAGCTTGAATTCCACCACCGAGAACCGACGCCCGGTTTCTACAGCAATGGGGTTGTGCACATCGCCAAAGTGGCCGGCCGACCATGCTACCATCGGAGCCAGCCCCACTCTTCGTAGTACTCGAAACTCATAGCCAGCCGCCGCCGTCCATGACCACCCGCTGCCGTTGTAACCTTCAGGGCGAGCGTTTTCATAATGCCCGACGCCGGCGCCGGCCCTGACGAAAATCGGGACTCTCGCGATGGGGAACAGGTCCGCTATACCGATGACGTTGCTCACGCTCTCACCAATTGCGGGATTGTTGAAGTCGAACGCCTGCAGAAGCCAGCCGTTAACTTCCGCTCCGATCCGGATCCGGCTGCTAAAACTGTACCCACCGAGAACCCCCATGGCAAACGTTGTGTTGCGTTCTCCCGGTGACTGGTCCGACGACAGTTTAAGTTGTCCCGCGCCGAATTCGGCTCCCATCCACCATGGCCCTGCGGCCTGCACGGGCTGTTGAGCCAGTGCCGGGACGGCAAAGGCGCCGATCCAAAGAAGTGAAGTGAGAAGTTTTCTGCCGTGCCGCATTGCACCTCCTCCACCCTTTTTATGAATTCGTAAAAGGGTTGTGCACCGATGGATAGATGACGCCACGCGGAGCCGATTATGAATCCCGCCTCGTAATGTCCGCCTGTTTTACTCAGGCGGCCGTGCGGCTATGTCATCGCATTCTAAGGTGGTGCCAATTCCGCCTCTGTGAGGCGGGTCACCCGTTGCTGTGATAGAATGCCGCCTCCTGAGCGCATGAGCTTGGCTTAAACACGGCCTGATAGTCATGTGCCCGGCGTAAGCAAGTGGCATGGCCTGACCGCAGGGAATGCTCTTTAATCCCGCAGTGTCGCGATGAAAGGCCGGCTGCGCTGCTTGCCTTGCGTGGGGAGCCCAGCCGGATTCTGGATACCAGCAGAAGGAGGAACCCATGGACAATTGGACGCGAAGAGGATTTCTCGGATCGCTTTCGGGGGCGGCTGCCGCATCGGCGTTGGGCGCCCAGCCCGGGAACGGTATGCCGCTCCCTCAGGAGCCATCCAGGCATGGACCGATCAAGATCACGGATCTTAAATGCGCCATCATCGGCCGCAACCCGACGGTTCGCATCGTGACGGACAAGGGCGTTTCCGGCTATGGCCAGGCGGAATCTGCCAAGCCTTACCTCAAACCGATGGTGCTGTTCTACAAGCAATATCTTCTGGGCGAGGACCCGACGGACGTGGCGCGCATCATGCTGAAAATCCGCCGGATGGGCGCCTCCAAGCCCTGGGGCGCCGCAGTCAGCGCCATCGAGATCGCGTTGTGGGACATTGCCGGACAGGTGGCGGGACTGCCGGTCTATAAGCTGCTGGGCGGAAAGATTCGCGACCGCGTCCGCGCCTACGGAAACACCGAAAACAACCCCCCCAACATCACACCCCGCACGCCGCAGGATTACGCCGAGATGGTGGCGGGTGTGAAGGAGGCCAAGGAAGGCTACACGCTGATCAAGATGCCCGTCGGTTTTCATAATGCCGCCATGCTGAATGCCATTCCGGATGCCTGGTACGGCGTGCATTGGAAGCCGCCGTTGGCAAATCCTTACATGGAAAACATGGGGATGCTGACACAACCCGGCCTCGACCATGTCATCGCCTGTGTCGAAGCCGCGAAGAAGGCACTGGGCAAAGACGTTGGGCTGGCGTGTGACTGCGGGCCGGGCTGGACGGTCAAGGATGCCATCCAGTTGGCCCGCGCCGTGGAACCCTATGACCTGGCATGGCTCGAAGACCTTATCACCGGCGACTACTCGCCATACTCGAACTGGCAGGCCTTCAAGCAGGTCACTGACATGACGTCGACCCGGATTCACACCGGAGAGCAAATCTACCTGCGGGAGAATTGCAAGGACCTCATCGAGAACCAGGCGGTCGATGTGATCGGCTGCGACGTGGAAGACGTGGGAGGAATGGCCGAATTCAAATGGATTGCGGAATACGCGGATCTCCACGGCATCCTCGTTGCCCCGCACGGCATCTTCGATGGATTGTTCGGGGTTGCCGCGCAGGTGCACATGGGGGCGGCCATGCCGCAGAACTATATCGCTTTCGAATATGCAAAGGGCCAGCCGGAATGGTGGTACGACATTGTCGAGGGTTTGCCGGACCCGATCGTCAAGAATGGCTTCATCGACGTTTGGGACAAGCCGGGCCTCGGCGTCAAATTTAACGTCAAGGCAGCCAAATCGCACCTGTCGGAAGAAGATCGCGACTTCTTCGACTAGGCCGCGGACACGAAGACCAGTTCATTGGAATGTGATATTTATCACTTCCAAAT
>JAJXZM010000208.1 GCA_021780055.1 Acidobacteriota bacterium | reverse complement strand
GTCGTTTCAGCCGCTCCTGCCTTTCTGAGCGACGTATTCCTTGCGCTGCGTAGCAGATGGTTGCTGTCGCCGATCGTCCCTGGCAAAGCTGAAACGGTTCTGCTGTGGGGTCCGCAACATACCTCGATCTTTTCCATCCTTAATTCCAACTCAATGCCCGCCGGCAGACATCGCGAAGACTTTGTTTTGGGTGGTTCGTATTGACGGCACCTGAAACCGTGGTATTCTTTTCCCCTGCGGTAAGGCCGTCCGCGTTGAACCTCAACAAAACATCATTCGGACGGGGGAGGGTGAATTGATAAAGAGCAAGTACTCGATTGTTGTCGTGGCAGCCATAATTTTGCTGGGGGTCGCGGCGCCATCTGCGTGGGCCAGGAAGAAACAGAAACCTGTCAGCCCGGATGATCCGACCTACATGGTCTACCAACTTCTGAATGATTCTTATGGCGGCAAGTTGACCGATTTCTATCTGCTGGCCGGACTGAATGCGGACCCGCAAAACCCCGGGAACCAGGTGCAGCGCGTGATTCGAGTGGATTACGACAAGAACCGCTTCTTTGGGCGCTTCCGGATTGACGTGCGTGACGTGGGAAAACTGACCCCGGCGCAGTTGAAGACATACGACGTCAAGCAAATCTACGATTTCGGAGTTTCGGACGTCGCGCAGTTTGAGAAGCTCGATCCGGGTCCGCTTGGCGGCACTGGCGATCTTTATCTGCAGGCCACGAGCGATGGTCCCCTGGCGTCCGCTCCAGTCACGGACCAGACCCGTCAGGAATACGATACCCTTATTACCGAATACATTCTGCCTGCACTGAAAAAGAAGTGAAGCCAGCTTGCTGCTGAACGGCAGATGCTGTTCACCGCAACCCGCCGGAAATCACCGGGCTTGCGCCCAGATGCGCTCAAACTCTTTTTCGTAGCGCGCTGACACCTGCGGGTCGCGGATCAGGATGGCGTTTTCATAGTTGTAGCTGGTGGCGCTTGTCGTCCAATTGTAGCTGCCTGTTTCAACAAGATCGCCATCGAAGACAGCGAACTTGTTGTGCATCAGCGAGCGTTCCCCGCGGAAACCCCCACTCAGCCGTACAGGAATTCCCACAGAGCGGAGATAACCGACTTCCGAGTGCCGGTCAAGTGCCTGCCCCTCGTCGGTGACGATCCTTACTTGAACGCCACGGTGGCGGGCGGCCTGGATTGTCGCAGCGATTTCAGGTTGCGTCAGGCTGTACACGGCAATGTCCAGTGTGCGCCGGGTGTGGTTGATGGCGGCAATGATGCGGTCGGAAATTCTGTCGCGGTCAGAAAAATAGGGGCCCTGAATGGATGTTGCGCCTGAGACTGCGACGGCAGGCGCGGAAGGGCGCACAGCGGTATCTTTCTGCCCGGCCATGAAGGAATAACCGAAGGCCAGGGCGCAGGCAAGAACCACGCCGAATAAGGTCGAACGGTGGTATGGAAACCTCATAGGGCCTTTCACGGATCTGTTTCGACTCTCCCGAGCGGCCGGAACCGCTCCGGAAGACCTTGCCATAAGCTGCGTTTCCTGCAGCGGACGGGTCGCCAGGTCATCGAAGGAATCAAAAACCTGTCGCGGCCCGGGGGCGTTCCGGAGACTTGGGAGCGGTCCCCCGCATGGCTGAAATCAGCGGCCAGATCCTTGGATCTTCCATTCCCAGCCGCCACGCGGCAAATCCCCTCAGATGAAACTGATCGACCAGCTTCAGTTTTTCCTGAACACTCCTGGCGTTTTCATACCACACATGGCGGACGATTCCGTTGATTCGGTATTCGAACCACGGCGAGCGCCGCTTCTCATCCCATTGTGGCTTGAGTGACAGTCTCTCAAGCAATGCCTGGGTTTGCGGGAAGGGCAGAGTGTGGGCCTGGAATCCGCGGCCATCCGCGGTCCACTCCCGACCGTAGAGCGGAATTCCCAGCAAGAGCTTGTCCTGGGGGACACGCCTTCGGGCGTATTCAATCGCGTTTACGACCCAATCGTAGCCTGCAATGGGCCCGGGCCGGCCAAGACGGCTGTAATTGTCATAGGCCATCAAGGTCACGAAATCCGTGGCGTGGCCGAGCGCGGCGTAATCGTAACCCGCGGACCACTGGCCGGGCTGTGAATCTATAAAGCGTGGAACCACGGCGACGCTCAGCAGCCGCCCGTCATGGTGAAACTCCTTCGCGGCCTCATGAACAAACCGGCTATAGAGATTGATGTCGTCAGGGTCGATGTTTTCAAAATCGAGCTGAAACCCCAGGAGGTTGTCTTGCCGTGAGATTTCAACCAGTTTCTTGATTACTTGCTTCTGCAGAGTCCGGTTGCGCAGCAGTCCTGACGCGACCTGCCGGCTGAAATCCTGGTTATACAGCAGGGCCATGACCGGCAGACCAGCCTGCCTGGCGACGTCAATCATGGGTCCTGGAATGCCTCCCTGGACGTTTCCATTTGGGTCAATCCAATAACACTGCGGGGCCAGGACCGTCATATCGGTGGCATGCTCCAGAACCGAGTCCAGCCCGAAGGTGTCGCAGGTGGAGTAGTACAGGGCCAACGGCCTTGCGGACGCGAGGCGCTCGTGCATGTCCTTCAAGGTGAGTCCATCCTGCCTGGATGACGTCTTGGAGGCGCCTTCAGTGCGTTCCGGTAATGCTTTGCCAGTTCCGTCCGGGCCGCGAGGGTTGGTCAGACTTTGCACCGGCAGAAGCGCCAGAATCAGGGAAGCAATGGCAGGCAGGGTACAGGTCAGGTGTCGCGTCAACAGGTTCCTCTTTCTCGGGTGATGCAGTGAGATTAATAACAGCGCTTGGTCTCCGTCAAGGGCAGATCAGCTTTTTATGTTTTCAGTTTCAGGTGGTTGCATGCCGGTCCCGGAGGCGAATATGCTGGCAATCCATCCAACAAAGAACGTGACCAGTGTCCCGATCACCACGTACCACGTCCAGGCAATATCGACGATGCCACGCGCTTTGGCCACCACAATCAGGATCAGTACGGCTAATCCCATCGTTGCGCCCACCAACGTGCCTCGCGAGCTGGCTCGTTTGGTCAGGACGCCCAGCAAGAAAATCCCCAGCATCGCGCCGTACGGAATCGATGCAATGGTCAGCGCGAGCACCAGGACGCTCTCATGGAGATATTGCGCAATAATTGCGATCAGGATAAGAACTGCACCCCAGAAGAGCGTCAGACCGCGCGAGACGCGAACGTAATGCTTCTGGTCCGCGTTGGGGCGGATGAACGGGCGGTAAAAGTCCACCACCGAGCTGGAGGCCAGGGAATTGAACGCAGCACTCAAATTAGCCATGGCCGCCGCAATAATGGCTGCGGTCAGCAGTCCGGCAAGTCCCACCGGCAACTGCGTGATCACGAAGGTGGGGTAGATCTTGTCTGGCCGCGTAAACGGATGGGCGGGGGGATGAAAATGATAGAAGGCAAACAGCACCACGCCCACCATGAGAAACAACGCAAACTGGAACAAAATCACCAGGCCACTGGACAGCAGCGCCCCCTGGCTTTGCCGTTTGTTTTTCGCCGCCAGCAGTCGCTGCACGATCAACTGGTCCGTCCCGTGGCTGGCGCTGGTCAGGAATGTTCCTCCGATCAGCCCCGACCAGAACAGGTAGGGGTCATGCCAGTTGAAATGGA
>JAJXZM010000110.1 GCA_021780055.1 Acidobacteriota bacterium | reverse complement strand
TTACCAGGGTTTCGAACGGATGCGGCTGGTTGCCGCGCTGGACGTCGTGGGCAGGGCTGCGGCCACGGCAGGCATTTTTATCATCGTTCGCCATCCGGCGGATGGTTGGAAGGTGCTGGTGCTTCAGGGCAGCGGCTCGCTGCTCTCCGTCATCGTGGCCACGGCGCTGGTTTACCGCGAAATTCCTGTCCGGCTTCCGAACTGGCGGCTGGTCCGCGACACGCTGCGCATGGGATGGAGCATGTTTCTCTTCCGCAGTTCCATGAGCCTTTATGGAGCGGGCAACGCGTTTATCCTGGGCCTTTTCGCTTCACCGGAAGCTGTGGGGTTTTACGCGGGCGCGGAAAAGCTGGCCCGTGCGCTGATGGGACTGCTGGTGCCGGTCCACCAGAGCCTTTACCCGCGGCTTAGCAACCTGGTGCAGCACAACCGTCCCGCGGCCAACCGCCTGGCGCGCTTCAGCATGTTTCTCATGAGCTCGATTGGAATGGCCTTGTCGCTCGCCGCGTTTCTTGGCGCGCCCTGGGCCGTCCCGTTCATTCTGGGCAATCGGTTTGGGGCCTCAATTCCGGTACTGCAAATCATGGCGGCCTTGCCTTTGCTCGACGCGCTCGGAACCATGTTCGGCGTGCTCTGGATGGTGCCGCTCGGGCTCGACCGCCTATTCAACCGCATCATCCTGGCAGGCGGCGCGCTCAACCTGGTTCTGGCAGTGGCGCTGGCTCCGCGCTTCGCACAGATTGGAATGGCGGCGGCCGTGGTGGCAACGGAAATTTTTGTGACGCTCGCGCTTTACGCAACCCTGCGACGGCGGGGACTCAGCCCGCTGGCAGGCCGACAACATGTGCGCGAACATTCTGAGTGACGTCGTCAAGGTATCTCGGCAAGGCTGCCAGCGCCGGCGAGGCATCTCCCGAACCCGCAAAATTCAGAGAGGAGGCGCGAGTAAACATTAACCACGCGCCGGGCCTAATTCGGGAACAGAGAGTTGGCAATTCGGGCGCAAATGCACGCATTTCTGACCCAACGGACATGATTACTATAAAGATTATTGACAAATGCGTAAAATAATGTAAATAAACCGACTATACCGACTTTTAATAAAGATCCCAGTCTAATTATTAAAGCATTTAGATTCAATTTGATAACACACTATTCGGAGCATAACGTGGTGGATATTTTGATGATGCGGCTGGAATTTATGACTTGACTCTGGGGATTTCCTTTGCCAAAATGACGAACTTGCAGTCGATTTTACTGCAATGTCTGGATTACTGGGTGGGGGAGGGCCCGTAAGGCCAGTAAGGTTTCCACCTTAAGGGAAGTTCAACTTTCCTTTGGTGGGTGAATCGCCGGGGTTCACAGAAAAGCCCGGCAAAAAAAATGACCGACATCCTCAAGTAAGCTAAGGAGAAGCACATGATGATAAAGCATTCTTTCGCTGGCTTCTCTCGTAGGTTGCATAAGCACGGGCCACCGCGCTTGAAAGTTTGCCTCCTATCTCCCCATCCACTGGTATTAAGTGAGTTCTCAAAGTTACTGGCCAACTTCTCCTATCGGGTGAAAACCAAGCACATTGATTCGCCTTTTGCGAACGATTTCCACCGGTTACCTTTTCACAAGTGCCCCCTCTACGTCGTAGACGCCTGCGTTCCGACGTCGGCGGCGTTACTAGTATCGGAGATCATGGACAGGTATCCGGAATCCCGGGTGGTTGCGGTTTCCGAAGGGTTCGACGAAGCCAACGCCTTTCCATTGCTTCGTGTCGGGGCCAAAGGACTGATGACATACAGTGAGGCGCGCGCGGACTTGCAGGAAGCCTTCAAGGCACTGCTCGAAGGCAGTTACTGGGTGCCTCGTGTCCTGCTCTCCCGGTTCGTCGAATCGATCCTTCCGAGCTCGCGCAACCGGACCATGATCAGCAGTTCCGTGGGCCTCAGCCGCCGCGAGCGCGAGGTCCTTCAGGCAGTTCTGGACAATCTCTCAAACAAGGAAATCGCGGGCCAGTTGAACATTTCCGAGCGGACCGCGAAATTCCATGTTTCAAACCTTCTCGCCAAGTTCGGTGTTCAGCGGCGCGCGGACCTGATTGTCATGTCCTTCAACGGGTCTGCTCTGAGCATTGCGTCTCAGCAGCACAGCGTGGCGCAGGCCTGACGACCAGGCCGACTGTTTCATCAGCCTGTCATAGAAATAATTCCTCAGCGGCCGGTCCGGAAGCAAAGTCTTCCGGATCTCGGTCTCTGCATCCTCCCGGGAATTAACAAGCAAACCTGGCCGCAATTTCGCATGCACTGCGCGCTGGCGCAGCAGTGCCCCAATCGACGGCGTCGGACGTGAATCCGTTCGCCTCTGCGCCGAACCTGAAGCCGGCGCTTGTGGGAAGGGTTGTCAGGGGTTGAGAACTTCAGAAGCCTTGATGTTCCTGGGACGCCGCGCCCACCAGAAGTAGGGCCGCGCGGCTTTCCTCATCAGTCCCATTTTGATGTCATACAATTTTGTCGCCAGGCTTGAGTCTGCCAGGTAGCGCGTGTCGCCCGGCTGGACAATCAGGCTGACCTCGATATTCGGCGTCACATCCATCGGAATGCCGTGCTTCCGGCACGCCTCGTAGAGGTGCCGGTAAACCACAATCATGTCCTCATAACGCGGCGATGGCCAGCGTTCCATGTCGGAGCCGATGGTGGGGCGGAAAATGCAGACCGTCGGGAAAGCTCCCATGCCGGCAATCATGTCGATGGCGGCCAGCGTGTCTTCAATGGGTTCGATGCCCGCAATGATCTCGCCCGAGCAGGCTCCCTTGCCCAGCTTCTTTGAGGTATATTCCAGGGCACGGAAGAACGTCTTCTGTCCGATCAGCTTTTCTTTGCCCGGACATATTTTGGCAAAGAATTCCGGGTTCTGGAACTCGTAGCAGAAGCTGAAATGGTCGGCGCCCAGATCGATCAGCCGGTCGTACTTCCACAGGTCGAGGGTGGGCGTCAATTGGACCCCGATCAGGGCGCCCACGCGCGACTTCACGGCCTTCACGTAGGGCGCGGCCCGGTCAAGGTCGCGGTTGGTCTGGTAGCCGGAGTTGAAGTGAATGAATGTGACGCCCGATTCCGTCTTGGCCGTCTGCGCCACCTCGACAACATCTTCCACGTCTTTCAGCTCGACTTCATTCACGCCCACGTTCAATCCGGTGGTGCAGAACTTGCAGTTCAGCGCGGGCGAGTGGTACCAGAAGCCGCAGGAATTGGAAATGTAGATGCCAAGATAGGTTCCCTGCAAAACGCCGATGCGCTGCATCGGGACGCCGCGTGAAGTGGTGCGCGTGTACCACGGTACTTCCGGCGACAGCCGCACCGGATAGCGGAATCCCTGCCGGTTGTCCACGATCTCAAAGTCGTCGCCGTCGCGCACAATGCGGTAGCAGGATTTCTGCGCAAACTCTTCTTCAACGGGGATGTTGGCCCAGACATCTTTGAGCGGACCGGGAATGATTACCTCGAGGCCGCTGCCCAAGCCCGCGCGCGTCCGCACCAGCGGCCTGCCGACCTCACCGATCGTGCAGGAATCGTCCACACGGATGCCTTTGCAGAACAGGTCAATTTCAAGTTCGCAGGGGTTCAGCGGTTCGGCGGGAACAAAAGTGTCCTGTTTGCGGGCAGGGTCTTCAGCGTACGGAACGGCTTCTCGTTTGAATTCCTTGGACTTCGCGTCAGTTGCCATGACGGCCCCCTTGTTTAATCCCGTGCGGTTCGGACCCCGACTCTAACAACTATCTCTGAAGCCGGTCACTCATCGCTGTGATGAATATCACAAACGGTTGTGATTCCACATAGGAGCGTAAGCAGGCGCGCGGCGGGTGGCGCATCTATAAGGTTGTCGGTTCCGTCAAGCGGAAACTGGTTGTCGGGCCTGGTTTTTGTTTCGGGGCTGGCGCAGATGCTCGGTTTGTAGCGTCTGCGGTCTCGCGAAGCGAGAGGCACTTGCTTCTCTTCATTCCACCCGATCCATCGTGGTCCCTTAGCTGCAACGTCACTCATCACTCCCCAATGCCTTTTTCATCCTTCATAATTCACATTTCTTTCCCGCGTCATTCTAACCCCACTCAGCTTCGCTGATCGCAGACCCCAAAGATCAGGGTCTGCGCCAGCCCCGCCACCCGCGCTAGCTACAGCCGCCCGGAACGCCGCAGTGCCTGAGATGCTGCCAAAAGCTGATATGCACCACGAAGATGTAAACGTCCCCCGGCTCCGCCCGAAAACGCCAAGATGGGACGTGCGTCCAAGGCGGACAGCGAAGGGCAGGCACGACGCCGTGGTCCACCACCTCGCCCGGCCAAAATCCGGAATTGTTGCATTGCAGCCAGTAGTTTCCGCCCCCTCCCATGCCAATGCTCATCCAGAAGCCCCGGGGTGGCCCCGGCATACGGAACACCGCAACACCCTCACCGTCGGTCTTTTCGTGCCAATGGAAAGGACGGGCGCTGATCGTGCCGGGGGCCACGGGCTGAGGATGGCCAACCCGCACGACCTCGACAAGCCTGCGGGGAATGGGCTTTCCGGTCCTGGCGTTGATCAGGTGGACGTGGATCTCAAAGTCGCCCGCACCGAGGAGGGCGACCGGAAGGAGAAGCGCAATCGTTGCTGCAGCGGTTCCCACGGTTAGATAGCGCACTCAACGCCTCCTCTACCTAATTGCAGCCTGAATTGACCGAGCAAGTAAAGAAAATCCAACTACCGTTCCGAATTATCTGCGACGCACCCCAGTCAACTACATGGAACGGAACCAGGGGACCGAGTGGCCCGAAGAAGTCGCTGTGAAATTCGCCCCCGAGCCACTGCAACGGAACGTATTGCGTGCTTACGCTGACGTAGTGGAAAGTGTTCAGCACGAAGTTCCCACCATAAGCAGACCAGTTCCCGCCGTGGCTTCCGTAAGGGTCATTGACAAACGCGGCCGGGAGGCTGGTGCTGAGGGCATAGCCCCTTGCGTCGGGATCTGCAACTTGGTAGTTCATGGTGAAGCCGCGCCTCTGGCCCTGCACAATGTACTCAGCATTAGGATCGAGGTCCCCACCGGCATTACTGAAATTAAGGAACTGCACGTACGCCTCGCTTGTGGGCAGGGCCGCATCGCTCGCGGCAAAGTCAGCCCAGGCGTCGAAGCTGGAAAACGTCTGGTGGATCGGATGGCCGTACAGCGTTCCGGTAATCCCAATGCAAGAGGCGCAGATGTTCGCCGCGTATTCCGCCTCCGCAGCGGACTGCGCCCCACCGGCAAGTGTGGGGTCCTGGACGTTGTTGGGGTCTGCGGCCCTGCAGCCGGCGTTCTGATTGGCCACTTCAGCGCTGCACTCGCCATGGAGCCCGCTGGGGTCGTTGAGCGTGGTGGGGTTGTCGGTGACGTAGGCATACATGTTCCACGTCTGCGGGTTTGCCAGGCTGACCACCTTCGTGCCGCCGGGGTCGGGGGTCATCCAGCGGCCGAGGCCGTCGCTGTATTCGCGCGTGGCCGAAGGCATCAAGGGGTCGTTGACCTGCCAATCCAAATCCGCGAACACCTCCGACTGCCGCGTGCCCGTCTGTTGCCACACCTGCCCCCACGGACCATTCACCACGTCCCATTGCACGGCGCCGCTCGGGTCCGTTTCCATGACGGTGGAACCGATCGCGTCCGCGTGGTCGATGAAGGCGCTCGCGCCGCCCATGTTCAGCCTCTGCCCCGCCACTCAAAACAAAGCATCAGGATTTTTCCCTTGACCTAGCCGCCCCCTTCATAGATGCGCCACCCGCCCCGCTCCCGGCTGCCAAAATCTTCACAACGGAGGCCGCCGCATAATGCTCAAAAGAAAAGTTTCCTGCACCTTCAAAAGAAAAATTACTCTTGAAATTCAAGAGAGAATCTACCTGCTGCCTTGCCGCTTGGCCTAATTCGGGAAATTCATGCGGCGCAAGAGATCCTGGAAGCGGGGATCGGAGCGCAGGGAATCGAGGTTGGGATCTACCTTGAGGACGCCCATCGTCGGATCATGGGCTTCGAACGCTCTTTCGAACCACGCGAAAGCTTCCTCCCGCTCCCCCAGGTATACGTAGATGTCTGCTGTCAGGTACGGCACGGGATTCGCTTGTCGGGATAGTGCCTGGAGCCGGTTGAGGACCCTGTGGGCATCATCTCTCTTCCCGGCCGCTGCGTAAGCTGCGGCGAGCCCGGCCAATGAGTCAGGCGACCTGTTTTGCTGGTTCACCGCCTTCTGAAATTCGGCAATGGCCTGTTGATGCATTCCCTTCTGCAGATAGGCCCAGCCAAGACATGCGTGCGAGCCCGCGTGGTTGGGTTCAAGTTCCAGGGTTTTCCGCAGTTGCGCAATGCCCGCATCATAGCGGCGCGCGAAATAAAGCACTAGCCCCACGCTGGCATTAATTGTAAGCGAGAGGGGGTCAAGCTTCTGTGCTTCTTCGATTTCCCGGAGGGCTTCGTCATGCCTTCCAAGGCGCGCAAGGAGGAGGGCGTACCAGTGGTGGGCGGTCGCATATCCGGGGTTGAGTTCGATGGCCCGCCGGTATTCCCTTTCGGCACCCGTCCAATCCCGGTCGTAATCCTCAAGGACGAGGGCCAATGAGGCATGAGCGTCGGCCAAGTCCGGGTCGATTTCCAGGGCCTTCAGGGCTGCTGCCTTTGCCTTCGGGTCGGCGTCATTGGCGGGAAGGAAACCGTTGTCCGCAAGGATATGGTAGGAGTCGGAGATGCCGGCATAAGCCTTCGCGTAATTCGGGTCTTTGGCGGTGGCCTCCTCAAAATATTGCAGGCCTTTCTTCAGCCCCTGTTCGCTCCGCTTGTTCCACTCGTAACGCCCCTTAAGATAGAGCTCATGGGCCTCGGGGCTGACCGGACGAGCACTCGCTAACCGCGCTTGCTGCTGGGGTGTCAACTTAATCTGAATCTCGGTAGTGATGTTCCGTGCTACCTCGTCCTGCAAGGCCAGGACGTCGCTCAGGTTGCGTTCATAGGTTTCGGCCCACAAATGCTTGTCGTTAGTGGCCTGAATCAACTGGGCCGTGATTCGCACCCGGCCGCCCGACCGCGTCACCGAACCCTCCACCACCGCATCCACATTCAACTCCCGCGCGATCTCCGGCAGCGTCTTGGCCGTCCCCTTGTAATGCATCGCCGAGGTTCTCGAAATGACCCGCAGGGCGCTGATCTTGCCCAGATCGGTGATCAATTCCTCCGTCATGCCGTCGGCAAAGTATTCTTGTCCCGGGTCGCCGGAAAGGTTTTCCAGTGGCAGCACAGCGATGGAATGGATGCTCGGCAGAGCAGAGCCGCGGGGGAGCAGCCGGTCTCGCAGCCCGGCGATGTTGAGCGCAATTGCAAGCGCCGCACCAATCAGGACCAGCACCGGCACTGCCCAGCGCCATAGACGCGGCTTAACGCCGATACCTTCGACCTGGCGGGACAAATCCGCCGCTACGGGAGCGCCACCCGATTCCGTCTCGCGTTTCAGGCGCTGCAAGTCTGCGGAAAGCTCTGCGGCGCTTTGGTAGCGCAGCTCCCGGTCCTTTTCCAGCGTCTTGGTGATGATATGCTCCAGTTCCGCAGGGCAGTCAGGATTTAACTGCGTGGGGGCTACCGATGTTTCATGCAGGATGGCTTCCAAGGTCAGCCCCGGCGTCGCGCCCGAAAAAGCAGGTTGCCCGGTGGCCATTTCATAAAGCACCAAGCCGAAGCTGAACAGGTCCGTGCGGGCATCCAGCGGGTCGCCCCGCACTTGCTCCGGCGACATGTACGCCACCGTGCCCAATAACTGGCCAGACGCCGTCAGAGACTGTTGGTCGAGGGCGGCTGCGGGCAATTCTGTAGCGGCGATAAGGACATCGCGGGCTTGTGAGGCCGTTGTAATGTCTAAGGGCGTCCGCCCCTGGGCGGGTACGAGACCCGCCCCTACACCGATTAATTTTGCCAATCCGAAATCCAGAATCTTCGCCTGGCCGCGACTGGTGATGAAGATATTCGCCGGCTTGATGTCGCGGTGGATGATGCCCTTCTGGTGCGCGGCCTCCAGCGCATCCGCAATCTCGATGGCGAGATCCAGCAGTCTTCCAACCTGTAGCGGCGGCTTTACGCCGCAAGGTGGTGAGGCCCCGTGCCAGGTGGTACGAGGCGAGGTAAACTCGCCGCTACGTGCCGGCGGCGGGGGCACGGCCGCACCAGAAAGACAGTCCTTCAGCGTCTGGCCTTCCAGCCGTTCCATGACGAGGAAGGGCTGGCCTTCGTGCTCGCCCAGGTCGTGCACCGTACAGATGTTGGGATGGTTCAACGCTGAAGCCGCCCGCGCCTCGCGCTCGAAACGCTCCAGCGCTTTCGCATCCCGAGCAACCTCAGCGGGCAGGAATTTCAAGGCCACCCGGCGGCCCAGCTTCGTGTCCTCGGCCTCGTAGACCACGCCCATTCCGCCGCCACCCAGTTTCTTCACAATGCGGTAGTGCGATACCGTCGTTCCTTCAAGCTGCAACTCATCCCTCTGGCGCCGTTCAAGCTCTTCCCCGGCCAGTTCTTCCGCCGCCTCTTCGATGGCCGGCGTCTTCAGGAAGTTTTCGGCCTGCTCATCCGCCGCCAGCAGCGATTCCACTTCCTGGCGCAAGCCCTGGGCCCCGGGACAGGCTTTCGCCAGAAACGCAGGCCGGGCGCTCTTGTCGCACCCCAGCGCCGCGTGGTAAATCCGCTCGATTTCACTCCAGCGGTCATCCATCTTTTTTGTTCCCGCTCAGTTCGCGGTAGAGCCAGACCCTCGCCATCCTCCAGTCCCGATGCACCGTCTGCGCAGAAACCCCCAGAGCAGCCGCTGTCTCCACTTCACTGAGACCGCCAAAAAAACGCAGCTCCACCACCTGGCTCTTTCTTGGGTCGAGCGCTGCCAGGCGGTTTAGGGCGTCATCAAGCTCCAGAAGGTTTGCGGGCTTCCCGCCCGCCCGCCCTTCGTCAAGCTCCAGGCAGACCTGTCCTGCTCCGCGCTTCAGACTGGCCCGGGAGCGGGCATGGTCCACCAGAATCCTTCGCATGGCGCGGGCACAAAGCGCAAAGAAGTGGGCCCGGTCCTGCCAGTGGACTTGCTGGACGTCTACCAGCCGCAGATAGGCTTCATTGACGAGAGATGTGGCCTGCAGGGTATGGTTGGGGTTCTCGCGCGCCATGCAGCCCCGCGCGATGCGGTGAAGTTCGCGATAGACGAGAGGCATGAGGCGTGCCAGGGCTTGGTCATCCCCCTCGCCCCAGGCCCGGAGTAACGGCGTAACGTCCCGCGCTGAGTCCGCCCGCCGCATGGGTTATTCGCCTCGGAGAAGAATTATAACTCGGTGAATATTATCACTGCCGCACGTGGCAATCCAGGAGAATCATGGCGACGGTAATGTCTTTGAAATTTGCACGGAGAAGCCGGCCGCGCCACACGGAGGGGCCAAGCTGTTGCTGCATTACAATGTTCTTCCACCGGCCAAAGGCACCAAAAAATCTTTGTACCCGCCGTGACGGGTTTCGCGTCCATTTTGCGCTGTAGATGTTGGGGGCGGCAAGAGAATTTAAGCCGCCAGGAAGCGGAAATTGGAGTTGGGAGTTAAAGCACCCAGACCGCCCGCGGCAAAAAGGATTTTGGAGGTGTGTATGAAAACGATTCGAAGTATGGCGATCCTGGTAGGTGTTGGCCTGGCGCTTTTGGCGTCCGGCGCATCCAGAGCGAGGGCGCAGGCACTGACAACCACCGCGTTCAGCGGCACGTTCACCCTGCCCTTTGAAGTCCAGTGGGCGAACATGACACTGCCGGCAGGGGAATACACGCTGAGCTATGGCCACCAGAACTCCGCCTCGGCGTACCTGGTGGAAGTTGCCGGGAAGGATAATGGCAGCCCGCACGGCGTGATTCTTGCGCGCGGACGCTCACGCGCTTCGGCATCCGGGGATGCCCTGGTTTGCATTCGCGAGGGAAACAACGGATATGTGCGGTCCCTTGAGATGTCAGCGATCGGCGAAGCCGCGGAGTTTGCGCTGCCGCACGGCGTGGAAGTGGAAAGTAAGTTGCTCCAAACGGCTCAGAACAGGGGCGGAAGTGCTCAGCTTACTGAAGCGCGCATCAGCGTTGAGCGGGTGCCAGCCAAACTGAATGTGAAATAGAAGTGTGACGGCAGGATTGTTTTACAGGGACGGGCCAGGCCCAGGGCTTCACCGCAGGCCATCGGTTCGCCTCCGTTTTTTTTCGGCTTGCGTTTCGCCCCCGGCCTCTTCTCAGGCTCCGATACCCGATGACCAGCCCCGTGATGAAAGCATGCCCGGCGGGCCGAGACGATAGGCTTTGTGTCTAGGCTACATAAGGCGCGCTTTACACCCCCAATGGGACGTATGGGATTTTCGAAACAAAAATTGTCAATTTTATAAGTACAACAAATATAATGACTTATCAGTTTTACGATCTTCTGAAAAACATTCTTCCCTGAATTTGTGTTCCATTCTTGAACAGCGGGTAACTATTACATTTGCGTCAATCGAGCGCGCAATCGGCAGCTACCGATCTCTGTTCAGGAGCGCCAGGCGGCGCCGTTCGGGAACTCATACTGGTCGAGCGACTCGGCCTTCATGGTGATGCTATACCCCGATGCAGACGGCGGCATGTAGCGCCCGTTCCTAATCACCACAGGGTCAAGGAAGTGCTCGTGCAGGTGGTCAACGTATTCCAGGATGCGGTTCTCAAGCGACGCACCGATGGCGATGTAGTCGAAGATCGCAAGGTGCTGGACGTACTCGCACAGGCCCACTCCGCCGGCGTGCGGGCACACCGGCACTCCGAACTTTGCCGCCATCAGCAGAATGGCCAGAACCTCATTGATGCCGCCCACGCGGCAACTGTCAATCTGGCAGAAGCTGATCGCGTTGCTCTGGAAAAGCTGCTTGAAGATCACGCGGTTCTGGCACTGCTCGCCGGTTGCCACGCCGATGGGCGCAACGGCGCGGGCGATGCGGGCGTGGCCCAGCACATCGTCGGGACTGGTGGGTTCTTCAATCCACCAGGGATTGAACTTTGCCAGCACCTTCATGTTGGCGATGGCTTCGTCCACCCCCCACACCTGATTGGCATCCATCATGAGCTTGCGGTCCCAACCGATCTCTTCGCGGATCAGCGTTGCGCGGCGCACGTCGTCGTCAAGGTTGGCGCCCACTTTCATCTTGAAGTGCGTCCATCCCTGCGCGATGGCTTCGCGGCAAAGATGGCGCAGCTTCTCCTCCGTATAGCCGAGCCATGCCGCCGAAGTGGTGTACGCCGGGAAGCCTTGCTCCAGCATTTCCGCTTCGCGCGCAGCCCGCGTGGGCTGGTTCCTGCGCAGAATTTCAAGCGCTTCTTCCGGCGTGAGCGCGTCGGTGATGTACCGAAAGTCGATGGTGGAGACAAGCTGCTCCGGCGTCATGTCAAGCAGGAGCTTCCACACGGGTTTCCGTTTCGCCTTGGCATAGAGGTCCCACACGGCGTTGACCAGCGCGCCCGTGGCCAGATGGATAGCGCCTTTCTCGGGGCCGATCCAACGTAGTTGCCCGTCACTCGTGATCTGGCGCCAGAAGCTTTTCATGTCGGAAGTGATCGATTCCAACGTGCGGCCAACAGTCAGAGGCTTCAAGGCATTGATCGCCGCTACCACGACTTCCGTTCCTCGGCCGCAGGTGAAGGTCAGCCCGTGGCCTTCCAGTCCGTCGGGGCTGTCGGTTTTCAGCACAACGTAGGCGGCGGAATAATCGGGCGCCGTGTGCATGGCGTCCGATCCGTCAAGCGACCGCGAGGTCGGGAAGCGGATATCGCGGGCAACAACGTCGGTAATGGTCATTTATAAATCACCTCGTTCTGAATGTCTGGAAAGCGGAGGTCCAGTCCAAGGAATGTAAACCTTCGCGCCGGGAAGTGCAACGCTCGAATACGCCGGCCCGGAAATTTGCATCCAAAGGTTTTGCCCGTGGCTTGAAATGGGCAGGCCGCCGTCAGCAATGATAATCTAAGGGCTGTTGGGAAAGGTTTTCCCGAGGGGCATTATAAACATACGTACTGATGCTGAATGACCTTGAGTTCAGACGGGTCTGCAGCACACGCTAGGAACGCACGCAACTTTCCGGCAACCGCCCAGGATGGAATGATGAATACAGGAAGTGATTTCCAGGGAGTTAATCTCGGTTACGCTCTGGAGTTATACGAAAGGTATCTTTCAAATCCCAATTCCGTTGATTCAAGCACACGCGCCTACTTTGAACACTGGATCCCGCCTGAAGAAGTTCAACCTGCTGCCGAGGGTCTATCCGCCAGCCAGATCGACAAGATTGTCGGCACGGTCAATCTGGCGGAATCGATCCGCAAATTCGGACACATGGATGCCCGCGTCGATCCGCTAGGTAGCGAGCCCCGCGGGGATTATTCTCTGCGTGCGGAATCCCATGGCATCAGTGAAGATGACTTGCGCCGCCTTCCCGCCAGCCTGATTGTTGGCCCCATCGCCGCAGGCAAGAGCAGCGCATTTGAAGTCGTCCAGGCACTGCGCAACATCTACTCTTCCTCCACCGGATACGATTACGGCCACCTGCGCGACCCGGAAGAACGGCACTGGCTGCATGAGGCGGCTGAGTCGCGCCGGTTTCGTGATCCGAAAGATCCCGTGGACGCCGAAGCGCTGCTGGAGCAGCTGACACAGGTGGAAGTTTTTGAACATTTCCTGCACCGCACCTTCCCGGGCAAAACCCGTTTTTCAGTTGAAGGCCTGGACATGCTGATTCCCGTTCTGGAGGAACTGGTGGGCGGCGCGGCCGAGGCCAGCGTGCGCAACGTCCTGATCGGCATGGCCCATCGCGCACGCTTGAACGTGCTGGCCCACGTTCTGCAAAAACCTTATGGGGAAATTCTCGCCATCTTCAGGGACCCCGTACAGGCGCGGAACTTCCGCGAAGACCTGGGCTGGACGGGCGACGTGAAGTACCATCTGGGCGCGCAACGCGCAGTCAAGGGCGGCGAGGCCGTGGGCCTGGTCATCACTATGCCGCCGAACCCCAGCCACCTGGAGGCGGTGAATCCCGTAGCCGAAGGCATGGCGCGGGCGGCCGGTACCGTGGTGGATCAAAAAGGCGCTCCGCGCTTCGATCCGACGCGAACCTTGCCGATCCTGATTCACGGTGACGCGGCGTTTTCAGGCCAAGGCGTGGTGGCGGAGACACTCAATTTTTACCGGCTGCCGGGATACAGCACGGGCGGAACCATCCACATCATTGCGGACAACCAGTTGGGTTACACGACCACGACCGAAGAATACCGCAGCTCGCTCTATGCCAGCGGCCTCGCGCGCGGGTTCAGGATTCCGCTGGTGCAGGTGAATGCAGATGATCCGCTGGCCTGCATTGAGGTGGCGCGTCTGGCGCTGGCTTACCGCGCAAAGTTCGGCAAGGACTTTGTGATCGACCTCGTCGGGTACCGCCGCTACGGTCATAATGAAGGCGACGAGCCCGGCTTCACCCAGCCGCTTCTCTATGAGAAGATCGCAACGCTGCCAACCGTGCGCGAGCAGTGGGCCACGGCCCTCGTCAAGCGCGGCGTTGTTGCGCCCGGCCGACCGGAGGAACTGGTCCGTGAAAACATGGAACACCTCCAGCAGGTCCTGGAGTCTCTGAAGCCCACTGAAGAGCTGGCCGAAGAACCGCCGGAACCGCCGCCGCCGGGCGCAGCACGTCAGGCAAAGACCGCCGTGCCGATTGAGACCTTGCGCGCGCTGAATGAGAGCCTGCTGCAATTGCCGGAAGGATTCAACCTACACCGCAAACTGGAACGGGCGCGCAGCCGCCGCGCAAAGGTCCTGGATGATCTGGATGCGAAAACGATCGACTGGGCCACGGCGGAGGAACTGGCGCTGGCCTCAATCCTCGAAGACGGAACGGCCATCCGCATGACCGGCGAAGACGTCGAGCGGGGCACGTTCAGCCAGCGGCACGCCGTTCTCCACGATGTTAAGACCGGACAGAAGCACACTCCGTTGCAGGCGGTGGCGCAGGCCCGGGCAGCCTTTGAAATCCACAACAGCCCGCTGACCGAAGGCGCTGTGGTGGGATTCGAATACGGTTACAGCCTGCAGGAACCCAGCCGGCTCGTCATCTGGGAAGCGCAGTATGGCGACTTCATCAACGGCGCGCAGGTGATGATTGACGAATTCCTGGTTTCAGCAAGGGCCAAGTGGGGGCTGACTCCTTCTCTCGTCATGCTGCTGCCGCACGGGTTTGAAGGTGCGGGGCCCGACCACTCGAGCGCTCGCCCGGAGCGTTTCCTGCAACTGGCCTCCGGGACCAATCTTCGAGTGACAAACTGCACCACGGCGGGCCAATATTTTCACCTGCTGCGGCGGCAGGCGTCGCTGCTGAAAGTCGATCCCCTTCCCCTCATCATCCTGACACCCAAGAGCCTGCTGCGACATCCCCTGGTGGCGTCGTCCCCGCGCGAATTAGCTGAAGGCCACTG
>JAJXZM010000536.1 GCA_021780055.1 Acidobacteriota bacterium | reverse complement strand
GCGAGTCGCCGGCATCCAACAGTAAACACAAGCAGAGCATGATAGCGATGACTAACCCGATTTCGTCATCCCACTCACGCGAGCGCTAGTAGCCGGGCAGATAGATCGCGGCGTCGCGATCTGCGGAAGCGGGGTGGGAGCATGCATATGTGCAAATAAGATCCCGGGTATACGTGCTGCCCTTATTCACGATCACTTTTCTGCTCAACAGGGCGTTGAAGATGATCACATAAACGTTATCTGCGTAGGAGGGCGGACCGTGGGTCCGGCTGCAGCCTGGGATCTTATACAGACATTTTTGGCTGCTGAGTTCAGTCGGGATGAAAGGCATCTCCGCCGCCTCGGCAAAGTTCGCGCCTTGGAAGTCCGGGTGGCCAGCAGTAGAAGCGGCTTAGTAGCCCCGCTGAGTGAACTCTAGTCCTGCCAAGGCGGCTTTCAGGCCGTGTTCGGTGACTGAGGTTACAAATGCGAATACTTCTGATGCGGTCTTCCGCTCTCAAAGAGTGATCCACCTTATGACAGGGAGGGACTCATGAGTGCCACAGCAGCAAGTCATCCAATGATTGAGAAGGATGCCGCGCAACTATGTATCAATACCATCCGCACTCTTTCAATGGATGCGGTGCAACAGGCCAATTCAGGCCATCCGGGAACACCGATGGCGTTGGCCCCCGTAGTCTATTGTCTGTGGCAACGTTTCTTGCGCTTTGACCCTAACCACCCGATCTGGCCTAACCGCGACCGCTTCGTGCTTTCTGCAGGCCACGCCTCGACATTGTTATACGCGATGTTGCATTTGACCGGCGTGAAAGCGGTCAACCCCAAATACGAAACACTCGGGCATCTATCAGTGACCTTGGAAGACCTCAAGAGTTTTCGGCAGCTTGGCAGCAAATGCCCCGGCCATCCGGAATACCGTTGGACCTCCGGGGTTGAGACAACCACGGGGCCGCTGGGACAAGGGCTTGCAAACAGTGTCGGCATGGCGATTGCCGCTCGGTGGCTTGCGAGTTACTTCAATCGGCCTGGTTTTGAATTGTTCAACTACGATGTCTACGCCCTGTGTGGTGACGGATGCATGATGGAAGGGATTTCAGGAGAAGCCACCTCACTGGCGGGACACCTCAAACTGGACAACCTGTGCTGGATTTATGACAACAACCAAATCACTATCGAAGGCAACACCGCTTTAACTTACAGCGATGACGTTGCTACACGATACATTGGGTATGGATGGAATGTGACGCGTGTGGGCGATGCCAATGACTTGGAAATGTTGGAACGGGCCTTTCGAACTTTCAAGAATGAAAAGGAGCGGCCCACTCTGATCATTGTCGATAGCCATATCGCCTATGGAGCCCCGAACAAACAAGACACCAGCGCCGCACACGGCGAGCCTCTTGGCGAACAGGAAATCAGGCTGGCAAAACGCCATTATGGCTGGCCGGAAGATGCCCGGTTCCTTGTGCCCGAAGGCGTACTTGAACATTTTCAGGCGGGTATAGGCGCACGCGGACAGGCGCTGCGCGACGATTGGATGGCGAAGTTTGAACTGTATCGGAAACAATACCCCGAGCTTGCTGACCAAGGTTATCGCATGCTCCGCCGCGAGCTGCCCGATCGTTGGGACATAGGATTGCCAACTTTCCCTGCAGATCCCAAGGGGATTGCAACTCGGGATGCCTCGGGCCAGGTGCTTAATGCCATTGCAAAGAACGTGCCGTGGTTGCTGGGAGGTTCGGCTGATCTTGGGCCCTCTTGCAAGACGCGTCTCACTTTTGAAGGCGCGGGGGATTTTAGCGCTGAGAATCCGGCAGGTCGAAATTTCCACTTTGGGATCAGAGAACACGCCATGGGAGCTATTCTGAACGGACTGTCACTATCCAAGGTTCGCCCCTTTGGGTCAGGGTTCTTGATATTCAGCGACTACGAGAGGGCTGCGATTCGACTGAGCGCCTTGATGGAAATCCCTGTAATTCACATCTTTACTCACGATTCGATCGGGGTGGGTGAAGACGGCCCGACACATCAGCCAGTGGAACAACTTGCCTCTTTGCGTGCCATCCCTGGGCTGATCACGCTGCGGCCCTGCGATGCAAATGAGGTGGTTGAGGCTTACCGCTTTATCATGCGTCTAACCCATGAACCTGCCGTGCTGGTCCTGTCGCGCCAGGCCCTCCCGACCATCGATCGTAGTAATTACGCGCCAGCCTCAGGGGTGGCCCGTGGCGCTTACGTACTTGGAGACGCCCCCGCCGGGAATCCCGATGTGATACTTATGGCCTCAGGAAGTGAAGTCAGCCTGGCCGTGGAGGCACACGAGAAGCTACTTGCCGAGGGCATTCGGTCCAGGGTCGTCTCAATGCCGTCCCGGGAGATTTTTGATCACCAGCCGCAGGAGTACCGGGACAGCATACTGCCGCTTGGAGTACGGGCGCGCGTTGCGGTGGAACAAGCCTCAACCTTCGGATGGGAACGATACACGGGCTTGGAAGGTCGCATCATCGGCATGAAGATCTTTGGAGCCTCGGCGCCACTCAAGGAACTACAGAAAAAGTTCGGATTCCATCCGGAACAGGTGGTTGAAGCAGCTAAGGAGCAGTTGGGAATGAAGTGAGAGCGGAGAAACGTTTTTGGATTTAGAGCCCGCATCTTATCTTGCCAGTATCCTTGCCTTGCCAAATCTAGAAGCATGGGTAGCCATTCAAGGTAAGCCGCACACAACAAGCAAAAGAGGTTTATCAGGTTTTGCAGGGGCCCTCGACTGAAGCCGCCACGCGAGCTGTTCATGTCGGCGGAGAGAACAATGTGGTAGCCAAAACCAGTCGCAGAATGTAAAGCAGGCTGACATTCAACTCGATTGGGCGGCCTGGACTCGCTTGTCTCATCTGCTGTCCATCACCCTAAAACCGATGTTCCCAAGATTGCTGATGATGCAGGTTGTGGTCGGCACTGCAGTCCGCATGGCGGTCAAAAACGCCCCAGAACTGGTAATTCTAACAGTTGTGACAAGGCATTTGCACTCTCTAGCATGTAACCAGTACGACGAGCTGGAGGGACTGTCATCTCACGCGTTTCTGGAAACAAGGTGGGAATGGTGGCGGACCGGCCGGGCGTGCCCGGATCTTCCGGAGTATCAAGCACCTACTTTCGTCACTCGAAAGTGAGGCTACAACGATGAGCAAACATTCTGAAAACACTCGGCTCGAAGCTGCCAAGAGCACGAAGGAACCATGGAAGAAGTGGGGGCCTTATCTGAGTGAGCGCCAGTGGGGAACTGTACGCGAGGATTACAGTGAAAACGGGAACGCGTGGGACTACTTTAGCCATGACCAGGCACGTTCTCGGGCGTATCGCTGGGGCGAAGACGGCTTGGCCGGTATTTCTGATGATGAGCAGAGGCTTTGCTTTTCTTTGGTGCTGTGGAACGGCCAGGACCCCATCCTTAAAGAGCGTCTTTTCGGCGTGGCGAGCAGGGCCGGAGGCCCGTGTTCGGTGGAGCGCATGAGTTCCAGACTGACCCGCACTGGCGCGATTATCTCCTGTTCTATTAGTACTTCCACGGCGACGACGGTGCAGGCTTCGGTGCCAGCCACTAGACCGGGTGGACGGGGATCGTCGCCCGTGCCATGCACTCGTTTGCAACCACAACGGCCGAAGAGG
>JAJXZM010000418.1 GCA_021780055.1 Acidobacteriota bacterium | reverse complement strand
AGTTGCAGGCGCAACCCACGAGTTCCGGAGAACCAATTACCCCGGCGTGGCTGCCCCGGAAAGGGCGGACCGGGCCGATGGGAGGTCCGGGTATATGCTCACTACGCGATCAACGTGCGTCAACGTCAACAACTCCTTCACCTGCCCCGCGGCGCAGGCGATGGCAATTCGGCCTCCGGCCTGCTCCAGCATGCTGACGCAAACGGCAACGAAACCTATCCCCGCACTGTCGATGTAATTTAGTCCGCTGAAATCCAGGACAAGCTTTCTGAGCCCCCGGTCAACGCGTTCCCGGATGACAAACTCAACATCATTCCACTGATGACCGCGAATGAGGCGTCCGGTAAAAGCCATCGCGGAAATATCCGGCGAAAGCTCGTGAATTTTCACGTTGACGATCATGTCCCCGGAGGCCTCCTTACCTTGCTTTCTCCGTCAAGCCTTATTTATCCACGGCAGCGGACGAATTATGCTGCGCGAAAAGCCCCGGACTGCCAAACTTCTCTCTTGAAGCTTTCGAGGGCACCAGTCTCAGGCTGTCCGGGCAGCTTGGAAATTTCTGTTCAGCGCCCCCTCGTCCGATTCGCTGCGAGGGCGAGGGCAACCGGCCGTCGCGCGAGGCGCCATTCCCGCGTGCGGCTACGGTGCGTGCCAATCCATGGAGACAATATCCTGGGTGCCGATATCTTTCAGCAACAGCGGAGAATCATCGGGCGTGAGGCCTAGCCAGAGACCGTAAAAGCCCGTCATCTGGAAATCCTTCAGGCTGGCCACCCGCTCAAGACTTCCGCCAGGAATTTCAATTCTAAAAACATCTGAGCCTTGCCCGAGTTGGAGGAAATAAAGGTGCTTCCCGTCATGCGAGAAAGATGGAAATGCGACATCTGAGCCGGTAATGAGTGCTGTCCACTTCTTTGTCTTAAAATCAAAGAGCCTCAAACCCAGGGAGTTTGCGGGCAAAGCAGCGATGTAGCGCCCATCGGGCGACCAGCGAGGGGAAAACAGGCCCCTCGAATCGGGCAGCGTCGAGATCTTGTGCGATTTCATGTCGAAGATATGGATTGACGATTGCGGGCTTGCGGCACCGGAAGAAAATATGACAGCCCCACCATCTGGCGACCAATTTGGGTCATCCTGGACCTGATCATCATGGGACATCAACTCGCGAGGCGTACCGCCATCCGCCGAGACCAGGTAAGCTCGGGCTCGTTCCCCCGGCCGAAAAGCATAAAAGACGATCTGCCTGCCATCCGGCGACCAGTGAGGCAGCACGGCCTGGAGCGGCGCAAAGCTGAGCTGAAGTTTGTCGCTTCCATCCGCCTTGGCCCGCCACAAGGTAAAGTCCGGGTAAGAAACATAAGCCACCCATTGCCCGTCTTTGGAGAAGGCTACGTCCCCCGCCGAGATGCCGCCGAGATAAGGGGCGAACGTCTTTGCCCTGCTGTCGTATCGCTCCAGTTCTCCGCGGCGTAAGCCCGCCACGGCATACAGCTTCCTGCCGTCTTTGCCCGGTACAGGATCAGAATATGCAATGGCCCCGGAAGTCAATTGCACCGGCGCGTGGCTGACCTTGTGTAGAAAACTTCCCGTCTCGCGCGTGGCCCAAAGCTGGCTTTGAGATTCGAAGACGAAATAGTTGCCTCCGGGCATCCACTTGCCACAGCATTCGCCTGACTGCGTGTGCCAGCCGGGAAGAATCTGATGACGTTTCGTGCCGTCAACTGAAACCTGCCATATCGAATCGATGTTATTCTTGGGATCGACTGCAGTAAATCGAATCTCTCTTCCATCAGGCGACCAGTCAGGCCAGGATGTCAGGCCCGGCATCGAGGCAATGTTGCGGGAGTTTGTTCCGTCGGCATCGGCAAGAAAAAGCTCATGGCCTTCGGCATAAACAAGCCTCTTGCCGTCGGGAGACCACGCACCGTCCTGTCCAACAATATTTGCCAGCCGTCGCGGCGATCCTCCCAGGACGGGCAGTGCCCAGAGCGGGCCTCCGCGGGATGTCCCCGGAGAATTTACCCCCAGCAAGTCAGAACCATCCGGAGAAACGTTGGCAGGATACACGTTGGGAACCGGCGAGTGAATCTGGCTAACATCCCCTCCTGCAACCGATACCTGGGCAATAGGAAGAGTGAAACCGGGGCCCCGTTCTTGCAAATAGAGTCTTGAGCCGTCAGTGCCCGCCAAGTCTTTAGGAAGCCCGTCGTGAGTGAGTTGGGCGAAATTGGACACGGTGGGTGCAGGCAGAGGCGGCGTTAACCAGTAAATCAGAGCCAGAGCAACCACAACCGCTGCTGCAAGGCCGCCGAAGAAAGTTTTCTTGTGACGCTTGACCAGGGCGGCGACCACCTGGGAATCGGAGCTGGAGTGCTGAACGCCGGAAGGACTGCTCTGCAGCGGCGCGGGGGCGCCAGTTTCCGACTGGCGGGATAAACCCGCCGCTACGCCGGATGCCGACGAGGGCACTGTGGCACGGGCATCCCGTTCGGTTTGCTCAGGGCGGGCCTGCCCGTGTTCCGCAGGAATCACGGCCGAGACGGCCGTGCCACGGCCCGAGCCCGTGTCGCGCTTCAGGCGCTTGAGGTCGGCACGAATCTCGGCCGCCGACTGGCAGCGAAGGTCGCGATCCTTTTCCAGACACTTCGTGATGATTTCTTCGAGTTTTGCCGGTAATTCCGGATTCAGGCTTCGCGGCGAGACCGGGTATTCCTTCAAAATCCGCGCAAAGATCACCGCTGTGGTTTCACCCGCAAAAGCCTGGCGCCCGGTCGCCATCTCATAGAGCACAGCGCCGAAGCTGAACAGGTCGGTGCGCGCGTCGAGCACTTCGCCCCGCGCCTGTTCCGGGCTCATGTATGCCACCGTGCCCACTGCGGAGCCGGGACTGGTGAGATTTTCGCGGTCGAAGGTAACCGTGGGAGCGTCGGCCGTGCCCTCACCCGGTCCCTCACGGGACCACCCCCTCCCGAAGGGCGAGGGTTGAGAGGAAATTGCGGTTGTCAATTTTGCCAGGCCAAAATCAAGAATCTTCGCCTGGCCGCGCGCGGTGACAAAAATATTGGCCGGCTTGATGTCGCGGTGAATGATGCCTTTCTGATGCGCGGCATCGAGAGCATCGGCCATTTCAATGGCGAGATCGAGTATCTGGGCAATTGTAGTGCCGACCTTCAGGTCGGCACGTGCCGGGCTAAAGCCCGGCGCTACAGAAGACGCGACGGAAAGCCATTCCTTCAGCGTCTGGCCTTCCAGCAGTTCCATGGCGATGAAGGGTTTGCCTTCGTGCTCGCCCACTTCGTAAATGGTGCAGATGTTGGGATGGTTGAGCGCCGCGGCGGCGCGAGCTTCGCGCTGGAAGCGTTCGAGTTTCTGCGGGTCGCCCGCGAATTCATCGGGCAGAAACTTGAGCGCAACGAACCGCCCGAGCGTGGTGTCCTCGGCCTTATACACCACACCCATGCCGCCGCCACCCAGCTTTTCGAGAACGCGGTAATGAGAAATGACGTTGTCCGCCACCCGCGGGGCCCCCACCCCAGAGTGCCCTCATAATAGGGAGCATCCGCGAGGATGTCAATGGTGTGGAGAAAAAGGCCCCAGGGACCGAAGTGAGCGGAGGGCCGCTTTGCCGCAGGCATTCACCGAACATCGCCTGGCGCCGTTGCGGTATCTC
>JAJXZM010000280.1 GCA_021780055.1 Acidobacteriota bacterium | reverse complement strand
GGGAATTCCGAACCATTTATCGATACTTCGGTTGAGAAGGCCGTAGGAGAAAGCAAAGAGGAAGCACGCGGGCACAATAGTGAGGGCAAGGAATGCCACCACCATCTTTGTTTTGAAGCGGGAGCCGAGTTTGTGGCTGCGCCTTTCGAAGTAAAGCTTGACCAGGTAGCGCAACAGGATGAGGCCGAAGATTATGAAAGCCAGGAAGATGAGTGCGGAAACTACTACCAGAAGGATGGTCTGGGGTGCGGTTCTGGGGTGAATAAAAGAAAGGTTCAGAGATGCCTGGCTCCAGCCGATAAACAATAAGATGGGCACGAAGATGAGCAGAAAGATCAGAAATGCTCGCCGGGGAGGCCGCGGACTGCTATTTGATGCCATACGCTACTACGGCAACCTCCTTTTTCTGATGATTCTGATCCTGCCTGGAGGACCCGCGGACGTTGTGGCGGACGACGATGGAAACGCTCCTGTCAGCGGGAAGATAGGTCTCAAGAGGACAGCCCTTGCATTCGGCTCTGTGCCGCTTGCAATACCTCTTCCCGGTTTCGACGAGCAGTGCGTGAAATTCATTAAAAAGCCCTGCATCAGCCGGCAGGTGCCGATGGAGGAACTGCTGTGCGGCAGCATACCCGTCCCCGCGGGAGAGCAACTCATGCCGTGCCAGGACACGGCGGGTGTAGGCGTCGGCGACGAAAAAAGGAAGATTGCCCGCATAGAGCAGGATGGCGTCCGCCGTTTCAGGGCCCACACCGCGAAGGGCCAGCAACTGCGAACGCGCAAGTTCAGGCGACTGGTTGAAGAGCGCGTCCAGGGAACCATCGTGGCTGGATTCAAGCCACTCGACCAAGGCCCGGATGGCGCGTGCTTTCTGGCGAAAATATCCCGCTGGGCGAATGCATTCTTCGATATCGACAGCCGAAGCCCGGCGCAAACGGTGCCAGCGGAGAAGCCCGGAGGCTCGAAGACGGCCAATGGCTCGGGCAGCATTCTGCCAGCTCGTATTCTGGGTGAGGATGGCGCCGAGGATGACCTCCAGGCGAGTGCGTGCCGGCCACCAGCCCTGGGGACCGAACTGCCGAAGAAGTTCTTCGTAATACCTTACCAGCACTTCACCCGGCTCAACTCCGAACGGCTGAGCCGCGCGTCGCATAGGTTGAAATTAATACGCCGTCGCCCGGAAAGTCAAGTTCGGCCGCAGATTGCCGATAAAAATCAACAACTTCTGAGGTTGAGAGGAAGAGAAGAAACGTCAGCCAAAGGCATGCAATATCTCAGTTTGACTGTGCCATGGGCAAAGGCCGCAAGCAGCAGAACCTTGGCGAACAAAGTCGCATGCATGCAACACGTTTTTAACCCTTCAGAGTTGGAACTTAAGAGCTATGGAACCACAATCTACAACTGATACTTCAGAGATCCTCCGCGCCCACCGGATGTCCGGGAAGCTGGGCGAGATGCTGATTCGTGAGAACCTGATTACACCAATCCAGCTCGAACAGGCTTTGGAACATCAGCGGCAAAATGGCGGGCGGCTTGGCAGCAGCGTGATAAAACTCGGTTTCTTGACCGCCGATGGTATTACGGCAGTGCTGTCCCGCCAATATGGCATTCCGTCAGTAAATCTCGAATATTTTGAAGCCGATCCCGGTGTCATTCGGTTGATCCCAATGGAAACCGCACTGAAATACCAGGTGCTTCCTCTCAGCCGAGTGGGGGCGTCGCTGACCCTTGCCATGGCTGACCCTGCCAACGTCTATGCCATGGATGACATCAAGTTCATGACCGGTCTCAATATCGAGCCGGTGGTGGCGTCTGAGGCTTCGGTTGCTGAAGCGATCAAGAAAAACTACGGCTCAATCGAAGAGCAGGAGCGCAAGAAAGAAATCGAGGACCTGGTCAGCTTTATCGACGATGGCCAAACCGAGGGTGTCGAAGTTGAGGCGGAAGACGAGTCCGCACTGAACCTGGCAGCCCTTGAGAGGGCGGCGGAAGAAGCTCCTGTCATCAAGCTGGTGAACTACATCCTGAAGGACGCCGTAGAACGCGGGGCCAGTGATATCCACCTGGAGCCCTATGAAAAAGAGTACCGCGTTCGCTACAGGATTGACGGCGTGCTGCAGAACGTGATGCAGCCTCCCGTCAAGCTGCGAGATGCCATGATCAGCAGAATCAAAATCATGGCCAAGCTCGACATCTCTGAAAAGCGCCTGCCCCAGGACGGACGCATCATGATCCGGATAGTCCACAACAACCGAAAGAAACAACTGGATTTCCGCGTTTCGGTGCTGCCCACTCTGCATGGTGAAAAGATCGTCATGCGCCTGCTTGACAAAGAGAATCTGCGCCTGGATATGACGCGGCTCGGGTTTGAGAAGGAGTCGCTGGAGAAATTCCAGCGCGCCATCTTCAAGCCCTATGGCATGGTTCTGGTTACCGGGCCCACAGGAAGCGGCAAGACCAACACTCTCTATTCTTCCATCGCGCAGCTGAACAAGCCGGACATCAACATCATGACCGCAGAAGACCCGGTCGAGTTCCAGTTGCCGGGGATCAACCAGGTGCAGATGAAAGAACAGATCGGGTTGAATTTTGCGGCGGCCTTGAGGTCTTTCCTGCGCCAGGACCCGAACATCATCATGGTGGGCGAGATCCGCGACTTTGAAACCGCCGAAATTGCGATCAAGGCGGCGCTGACTGGCCATCTGGTATTGTCCACGCTGCACACCAACGATGCTCCGTCTACAATTTCCCGACTCATGAACATGGGAATCGAGCCCTTTCTTGTGGCGACGTCTGTGCATCTGATCTGCGCGCAGCGGCTCACGCGTCGCATTTGCCCGAACTGCAAGGTGGAAGACAAGGTACGCCACCAGGTCCTAGTCGATGCGGGCTTTACCCCGGAAGAAGCCAAATCTCTCAAGGTTTACCGCGGCGAGGGCTGCCCCTCGTGCAACAGCCGGGGGTACAAAGGCCGTGTGGGACTCTACGAAGTTCTCGAAGTAACTGACGAACTGCGGGAACTGATTCTGGTGGGCGCTTCGGCCCTCGAACTGAGGAAGAAAGCAGTTGAAGAGGGAATGATTACCCTGCGCCGAAGCGGATTGATGAAAGTCGCTGACGGCGTGACAACTCTTGAAGAGGTAATTCGAGAAACCGTGCTCTGATTTGTGACCTGTGCCTGGCTGCAACAGATGGAGTTGACAAGGGAGGCTGACAATCGATGGCAATACCACCCCTCAGTGATTTGCTCCGGCTGATGGTGAACTCCGGGGGCTCCGACCTTCACATTACGACGAATTCACCGCCACGAATTCGGGTTCACGGAGAACTGAAGCCCTGTGAGGATCTTCCGGCGCTTGGGCCTGGGGACACCAAGCAACTTTGCTACAGCATTCTCACCGACGCGCAAAAGCACCGTTTTGAGGAAAATCTGGAGCTCGATTTTTCATTCGGCATCAAGAACATTGCTCGTTTCCGCGGGAACCTCTTCCACCAGCGGGGAGCCGTAGCCGGTGTCTTCCGTGTGATCCCTTTTGAAATCAAGACATTCGAGCAGCTAGGCCTGCCCCAGGTTCTGCGAAAACTGTGCGAGAGACCTCGCGGGCTGATCCTGGTAACAGGACCGACGGGCAGCGGCAAATCCACTACGCTGGCTACGATGCTTGACCTGATCAACTCGACACGGCACGAGCACATGATTACCATTGAGGACCCGATCGAATTCATTCATCCTCACAAGAGGTGCCTGGTGAACCAGCGCGAGGTTAATTCTGATACGCACTCTTTTGCCAATTCGCTGCGTTCGGCCCTGCGTGAAGACCCTGACGTGGTACTTATTGGCGAAATGCGCGACCTTGAGACGATCGAGGCTGCGCTTCGCATTGCTGAAACCGGACACCTGACGTTCGGAACGCTGCACACAAACTCGGCGGCCTCCACAATCAACCGTATCATTGACGTTTTCCCGGCCCACCAGCAGTCCCAGATCCGCGCCCAGTTTTCCATGGTCATAGAAGGCATCCTGTGCCAGTCGCTGTTGCCGCGCCAGGATGGCAAGGGGCGCGTGATGGCAATGGAAATCCTGGTTCCCAACCCCGCCATTCGCAACCTGATCCGCGAGGACAAAATCCACCAGATTTATTCGGCTATGCAGACCGGTCAGGAAAAATACGGAATGCAGACCTTCAACCAGTCGCTCCTCAATTTTTATCAGCAACGCCTGATCGATCTCGATACCGCGCTTGCCAGGTCCAGCAATAAAGACGAGTTGCAGGACATGATCAACCGGAGCGCTCCCACCGGGGTAGGGCACAACGGTCCCGGTTTGCCAATGCGGAGATAACACTGGAAGGTGAGCCGTCCCCGAAGGACTCTGAGGCTATGTGCTGGCCCTAGGCCAGAGGCGACGAGGAGGTAACAATCCATGTCCCAGTTTGAATTTCGAGGAACTTCCCGTACGGGGCAGATGATCAGCGGAGTTCGCGTCGCTGCCAGCCGCGAGGCATTGGACTCCTCGCTGCGGCGCGAATCGATCACGCCGCTCAAGATCGTAGAGAAAGGCCGCGAAATCGCCATTCCCAAATTCAAATGGGGAGAAAAGGTCAAGGCAAAGGAGCTTGCCGTCTTCACCCGCCAGTTTTCCGTGATGATTGACGCAGGCTTGCCGTTGGTGCAGTGTCTTGAAATCCTTTCTTCACAGCAGGAAAACAAAGCCTTTGCCCGGATGCTGGCTGGAGTGAGGGGCACGGTTGAGGGGGGATCGTCTCTGGCCAACGCCCTGCGCCAGCATCCCAAAGCTTTTGACGACCTCTACACCAACATGGTGGAAGCGGGAGAGAGCGGCGGAATTCTGGACACCATTCTTCAACGGCTATCGACCTACATTGAAAAAGCGGTGAAGCTTAAGCGGTCCGTACAGTCCGCCATGATCTATCCGGCGGCCGTTGTCTTGATCGCAGGGGGGGTGGTCACGCTTCTTCTGTGGAAGGTGGTGCCCATTTTCACAACACTCTTTGCTGGACTCGGTGCCGCGCTGCCGTTACCCACCCGCATTGTCATAGCGCTCAGCCACTTTGTCGCAAGCTTCGGGCCGATCCTTATCGTTCTGGTAATCTTGTTGGGTATCGGCCTCAGATGGTACTATCGAAAGCCTTCCGGGCGGATGGTTATCGATGCGCTCATCCTGAAGATCCCAGTGCTGGGGCCCGTGATGCGCAAGATATCGGTGGCGAGGTTTTCACGGACTCTTGGAACGCTTATCACCAGCGGTGTGCCTATGCTGGAGGCGATGGACATTACGTCCCGAACCTCTGGGAATGCTGTTGTAGAAAGGGCGATTGCACAGGTCCGCAAGGCCATCGAGGGCGGCAGGACGATCGTTGACCCCCTTCGCGAAACAGGTGTTTTCCCAAACATGGTGGTGCAGATGATTGGTGTGGGCGAACATACAGGGGCCCTCGACTCGATGCTTCAGAAAGTGGCCGATTTTTATGAAGACGAAGTGGACGCCGCGGTCGGTGACCTGCTGACGGCGCTCGAGCCCATGATCATCCTCTTCCTGGGCGTTGTCGTGGGCGGCGTGGTGATCTCGATGTACCTGCCGCTGTTCTCCCTGATTGGCAAACTCGCTGGATGATTTGACGGATACCTATCAACAGACCGAATGGCGTAACGGGAGATCCTTTGCCGGGGACGGGAAAGAGGGGGAGGTTGAGGTTCTTTGCAGGAAGAGTTATTGTCCAGGAGGAACTGAATCTCTATAATGCTCTTTAGTTCCCCTATGAAATTCACCGGCGAACTCCAAAGTTGGCTGCCCTGGGTCATTAAGATCCGGTTTGTTATCATCACGTTTGTCTTTGCGATCGATTATGCTATCGAGCAGATTTCACCCAGCCCGGGCAGCGTTCATTCCATTGCATATCTGGGCGGATTTGTCATCCTGTGGTACATCCTGAACCTGTTTTTCCTTATATATAACCAGATCAGCCTGGACTATTCCCTGCAAGCCCACCTGCAGCTGTTTGCGGACATCTTTATCATCACGGCCATCGTTCATGTGACGGGCGACCTAGAAAGTAATTATTTTTCACTTTATCTGGTAGCCATCATACTGGCCAGTCTCCTCCTGCCGCGGTCGCGCGTGTTTATGGTGGCGGCCTTCAGTTTTATCCTGATGGGCGGTTTGCTGGAATTGGCCCATCTGCCTACTCTCTATCCCGGCTTTGCGGCAGAACACCCGTGGGTCGCATCACTGGCGAGTACTTCAAGCTCGCCTGTTGATCTGGGGACACTTCAGGTAAAGATCTTTGCCAGTCTGTTCGGCTTTTTCGCGGTGGCCTATCTTGCTGGTTTTCTGGCAGAAAACCTCAGAAAGACCGGCGCCGAGCTTCGTGACAAACGGGGACAGGTGGCGAGTCTCCAGGCAATTAACGATAACGTTGTCCGCAGCATGCGAGACGGGCTGATCACAACGGACCTTGACGGTACCGTGACAGAACTCAACCCCGCCGGCGCTGAAATCCTTGGCTACGCGCGCGACTCGGCCCTGGGCGAACCCATTGACAAGATTCTGGGTAACCTGGGTCCGCGATCTGACGATTTTCGCGCGCTGGTTTCCGCCCATGGACGGGAGGAAGTTGAATTCTGGCATCCGCTGGGCGATAAACGGATTTTGGGGGTATCAGTGTCGCATCTGGTAATTCCAGAAAGCGGTACGGCCGGTTTCATTTACAGTGTGCAGGACCTCACGGTGCAAAAGCGCCTGGAAACGCAATCTCGTTTGAAGGACCGCATGGCCACGCTTGGGCGACTGGCGGCAGGCATCGCACACGAAATCCGCAACCCGCTGGCGTCAATTTCAGGATCGGCAAAGGTACTGGGATCGGTAGGCAATCTCGATGAAGACGAGCGAAAGCTGATCAATATTCTCAGTCGCGAGTCGGAACGCTTGAACAAACTGGTTTCAGATTTTCTGCTGTATTCGCGCGAACAACGGTTTGAGTTTTCCGAAGTTGACGTTGTTGTTCTGATCGAAGAGACGCTGCTTCTGCTTCGGAACACGCCTGACTTTCCCAAACGTGTGCGGATAGAGCGCAAGCTGCCCCGTTTGCCTGTCACAATTGAGGCGGACGCTGACAAGCTCCGGCAGGTGTTCTGGAACATCTGCGACAACGCTCTGAAAGCGATTGAGAATGGCGGAACGCTCACGGTGGAGGTCAGCGGGGCGATTGACGGCGGCGCGCTGATCGTTTTTCGTGACACGGGTGTCGGAATTGAACCTGCTCAGCTTGAGAAACTCTTTGAGCCTTTTCAGGCCGGTTTCTCGCGTGGGACCGGACTAGGGCTGGCGATTGTTTACCAGATTGTGCAGGGCCATGGTGGCCACATCCACGTGGAATCTTCTCCCGGCAGGGGATCGGAGTTTATTCTCGAACTGCCTAAAGCACCCCCTACTGAGAAAACGGAGGAAATTAGAATTCACGCCGCCAGCGAGGGTTGAGCTCTGGCCGTTTAGTTTAGAAAGAGTCTAAGGCGGGTTGCGGGCTTCGCTGCCTTGACCGCGCAGTTCTTCTTCGGCAATCCGAAAGACGGCGAACCGGGTAAAAGCAGAAACATGGCAAGACTTCTGATTGTGGACGACGAAAAATCGATCTGCCAAGTCCTGGAAATAGCTTTCCGGAAGGCTGGCCACGTGGTCGAGACGGTCACCAGCGGCCAGTTGGCAATGAAAAAGATCGATTCGCAGGTGTATGACGTGATTGTTGCGGATATCCGCATGCCCGACCTGACGGGGATCGACCTGCTGCATCACGCGAGGGCTAGCCACAGTCCTGCCGCCTTCATCCTGATTACCGCCGTCCCGACCATGCCTAGCGCCATTCAGGGCCTTAACCTGGGCGCCTACCGGTACGTGATCAAGACGGACAAGCTGGTGGAAGAGATCAAACTGGTTGTCGATCGTGCTCTTGAAGAAATGGCCTTGCACGAAGAAAACGCCCGGCTGCGCAGGGAAATGTTGCGCGTTTTTGCGCAGGGGAACATCGTGGGGCGCAGCGAGAAGATCAAGTCCGTTCTTGAGATGGTCCGCAGCGTGGCTCCCACCAACAGCACCGTGCTGATTACCGGTGAGAGCGGGACAGGCAAAGAACTGGTGGCGCGCGCTATCCATGAAGCCAGCCAACGCCGCGAAAAGGGGTTTGTGTCCATTAACTGCGGAGCGTTTCCGGAAACACTGCTCGAAAGCGAGCTTTTCGGTTATCTCAAGGGGGCCTTTACGGGCGCCGATACCAACCGGAAGGGAATTATCGAGTCGGCGACGGGCGGTACGCTGTTTTTGGATGAAATCGGCGAGACCAGTCTTGGGATGCAGGTTAAACTGCTTCGCGTGCTGCAGGAAAGGATGGTGCGGCCGCTCGGCGGAACGCATGACGTGCCAGTTGATGTGCGTCTGATTGCCTCCACTAATCGCGACCTGAAGGACATGGTAGCGGATGGCCGATTCCGCGAGGATTTCTTTTACAGAGTGAGTGTGATTCCAATTCACGTTCCCCCCCTGCGGGAACGCAGGGATGACATTGAGCCGCTGGCGCGTCATTTTCTGAAGAAATACTCCCTGGAAATGGGTAAACCGCTTAATGATTTCGAGCCTGCGGCGCTTTCAGCGCTGATGCATTACAACTGGCCGGGAAATGTCCGGGAATTGGAGAACGCCATCGAACACGCTGTGGCCGTGAGTGGCAACCGCAATGGGCAGGTGGGTGGCGAGCATCTTCCGGCAGCGTTGCAGGGGACGGGGTATTCCGGTAAGGACACCGTACAGTTCCCCAAAGAGGGTGTAGATTTTGAAACCGAGGTCGCACGCGTAGAAAGGGGTTACCTGGTAGAAGCCTTACGCCAGGCGGGAGGAGTTCGCCGGCGCGCAGCAGATCTACTGCGTATGTCGTACCGGTCGTTTCGTCACTACGCTAAGAAGCACGGGGTGTGAGAGCGCCAGCCCGTTTCGAACATGACAATATCGTCCCACCAGAAGAGGTCCGGAGCAAGCCAGAATTCCGGCGGCCAGAGAGAAGCAATGTCTCCTGCGAAAACGTCGTGGATTCCAATCAGCATTGTCTTGCTGGCGACCTTCCTTGCATACAGTAGTACCCTTTGGTTCAAGTTTGTTTATGATGATCGCGGGCAGATCCTAGCCAATGTTCAGGTCCATGCCTGGCGCTACGCTCCACACTTTTTCCTTGAGCGGGTCTGGAGTTTTGCCTACCCGGGGATTCTGGGCAACTATTATCGCCCCATTTTCCTGCTGTTCCTTTTATTGAATTACAAGATTTTTGGTCCTTATGCGGCAGGGTGGCACCTTGTCAGCGTCGCGACGCACATGGGCGTGACCTACCTTGTGTATGTTCTTGCCAGGAGGCTGACAGGGGATTCCCTAACGGCGCTGATCGCTGCGCTGATTTTTGGCGTGGATCCAGTACACATAGAGTCCGTAGCATGGGTTTCGGGTGTTACTGATCCGCTGCTGGCGCTGTTTCTATTGCCGTCTTTCCTTTGCTACCTCAACGCCCGCGAACGGGGGCCGCGCAGCCGGCCGTGGCTTGCGTGTTCGCTTGCGCTGTACGCACTCGCCATGCTGTCAAAAGAGACGGCGCTAATCCTGCCTATTATTCTGGTTGCGTACGAGTGGTTGTGGATGGAATCGTCGCACCCTTCCTCCTTGTTCCGGCAGGCCACTGAGCGCACGCGGGCCTGCGTGGTTCGGGTTACCCCGTTCGTGCTGCTGACGTTTCTGTATCTGGCAGTGCGTTGGCATGTGATAAAGGGGCTTGGGCACACCATGGTGCCGTTGTCTGTTGCGACAATTATTTTTACCTGGCCACAACTGCTGCTGTTCTATTTGCAGCATCTGGTTTGGCCATTCAACCTGAGCGTTTTTTATAACGTCCCCTACATCAAGACTCCGGGACTGGTATCTTTCTTTTTGCCCCTGTCCGCTTTGGCTGCCATCGCTTTTCTGGTCTGGATCCTCATACGCAGGCTGGGAAGGGAATCGTCTAAAGACACGCGAGTGGCACTCTTTGCTTCCGCGTGGATTCTCGTCCCCTTCACCCCTTTACTGGACCTATCGGTTCTGCCTGTCGGTGAAATCGCTCACGACCGTTACCTCTATCTGCCGTCAATTGGCTTTTCAATTCTGATCGCCATGGCACTGCGCCTGATTCCATCTCGAAATGTGTCGGTCTGGGGATTGCCAGCGTTTCAGGCGGCTTTAGTTCTGGTGCTGGCGCTGGTGCTGGGAATTTCCACTTCGGTTCAGGACCGTTACTGGGCGAACGACATAAGTCTTTACACGCGCGGAGTGGAACGTACGCCACAAAACAAGCTGGCCCGTACCAATCTTGCGAATGCCCTAGGCGAAGAGGGCCGGTACGCCGAAGCACTTGCTCTTTACCGTGAAGTCCTGGCACAGGACCCGAATTTCTGGCTGGCGATCTACAACACCGGGTACACGAGCTACCGCATGGGCAGGCTACAGGAAGCGGAGAAGTACTTCGAACGGGCCATTGCCGTGAACGGTATCGACAGCGACGAGTATTTTTACTTGGGGCTGACATGGCTGAAGCTCGGCAACACCAATGGCGCTGAAAAGGCTGTACGGCATGCGCTCAAGCTCCAGCCGGGCGGGTTGGCCTATCATTTTGCCCTCGGAATGATCCTGAAACTAAAAGGGGATATCCCCGGCGCGCTGGCGCAATTTCAAGAAGAGTTGAAGAACTTTCCCGGCGAAACAGGGGCAGAGCAGCAGATCGAGGCTATTAAGATACAGGCGGAAAAAGCCAGCAAGAACTGAACTATGCGAGGGGCTATGACCGAGCTCGCGCACTTGTGCGATTATTTGTTCTGAGCGCAGTGGCAGAATCGCAGCCGCAAATATCCGCGAAGGAATTGATCGAGTGTCAATTTTTGTCAGATGGTTTCGACAAAAACCGGCTTTTACGGTCCTTCTGACAGCGGTAGAGTCTACAGCGTGGGCCTGCAATCGGATAAGTTTTGTTTTTTCAGGCACGTCCGGCGGAATAAAGATTTTTCTGCCGTTCGCCGATGTGGAACCTGAGGTGCAAGATCGTGAGTGATTTTGTCAGATTGGAAGATTCAGGAAGGTCAAAGGAGGATTGAATGCAAAGAGATTCAAAAGGGTTTTCGCTGATCGAATTGCTGATCGTCGTGGCGATCATCTTGATCATTGCCGCGATAGCAATCCCGAACCTGCTGCGGTCGAGGATTGCAGCTAACCAGGCGTCGGCAGTTGGATCGTTGAGGACCTACAATACCGCTGAAGTCACTTATGCTTCAACGTATAACAGCGGCTACACGGCAACGATGGGCTATCTGGGCCCGCCGGCCAGCGGCGCGATGCCCACTTCCACGGCGTCGGGGTTGGTGGACAGCGTATTGTCTGGCGGTTCAGCGACGGCCATGGGAGCAGTAAAGAGCGGTTACAGCTTTACCTATTCGCCCGGGCCGGTTGTGGGCGGACGGATCGATACCTATCAGTTCTGGGCCGACCCTGTCACTCGCGGGACGACGGGTACGAATTCCTACTACACGGACCAGTCCGGTGTTATCCGGCAGAATTCGAATAACACGCAGGCCAGTTCGGCGGACTCGCCTCTTGCGGGTTGATCTGCTTCTTGCCTGAAGGGCTTCTTGCTCCGGCATCTCCCTCGGGGGAACCACTTGGTTCCCCCGTTTTCTTTCATGTTTCCAGCCTGCGGCACGAGTTCTCCAGGCCGATCCGAATGAACGAACTGATCAGATCTGGCATACAGCGGGTTTGGATATGCAAGGTCAACGTCCGGCCGGAGGCGCAATGAAAATTCTCCGAAGGGTGAGGAAAGCCGAGCCGCCCGCAGACGACAAGTGCGCGCAATTCCACGCTCGAAGCGGGCAGATTGACACTTATTTTATCGCGGCGCTCATCCTGTGCTCGGCGCTCCCTTACGTCGACACGCTTCTCAACGGTTTTGTCTATGATGACAACCGCCAGGTGCTCGACAACCCTTACGTGAAGAGTTTTCACTTTCTACCACAGATATTTGGCAAGACGGTCTGGTCGTTTGTGGGGATGCAGGGGGTCTCAAATTACTACCGCCCCATGATGACACTCGGATACGCGGTCTGCTACCACTTGTTTGGCCCGGTTGCCTACGGATTCCATCTGGTGAACGTGTGCTTGCACGTCGGGGTTGTTTTGCTAGTGTTCGCTATTGCTCGCCGCATACTCAGAGACCGGACAATGGCGTTCGTGGCCGCCTGCCTATTTGCCATTCATCCGATCCACACTGAGGCGGTAGCCTGGGTGGCGGCTGTGACTGACCTCGAGGTCACGTTTTTCTTTCTGCTTACCTTTTGGTTGTACCTCAATATCGCTCGTCCAAAGGGTGAGGTTTCCCCCTGGGTGAAGCTGGCTGCGGTGGTCAGTTTTGCTCTGACTATATTTTCCAAGGAACAGTCCTTGACGTTCCCGCTGCTTGCCATGATCTATGAACATTTCTTTCGTGCTGACCGCGCTGACACCACCTTCCGGCAGAAGGCACAGCGCTACAGTGAATTCTGGCTGATGGACCTGGCCTATGTGTTGTTCAGGGTTGAGTACCTGGGCGCCTTCGCGCCTCAAATTCAGTTGGCGAAACTCGGCTGGTACCAGTGCGTCCTTTCAGCAATAGCGCTTATGGGTAAGTATATTGAGAAGCTCTTCTGGCCTGCCGAACTCTGTGCCTATTACGTCTTTCACAAAGGGACGTCGTTGCTTGAGCCACGTGTGCTGGTGGGTATTGGGGCGATTGCTGCATGGGCGATTATTTTTGCACTGCTTTTCAGGCGCAGCCGCATCGCGGCGTTTGGACTCATCTGGTTCTTTGTGACCTTGGCTCCGGTGCTGGACGTCCGCTACCTCGCCGGAAATGTTTTTGCTGAGCGCTATCTCTATTTGCCGTCGGTGGGTTTCTGCTGGCTGGCAGGTTGGGCGGGCGTGGGCCTTTGGAGGAGGCTGGAGGGACGGCAGGGCCTTTGGAGATTTATGCTGGCGGGGGCGTCCTGCATCATTGCCGTGCTGTTTGTCGTGCGCGTGGTCACGCGGAATCGCGACTGGCGCAGCGACGAGGCACTCTACAGCCAAACGCTGAAGGTTTCACCGAAAGCTACCAACATTCGGGAAAACCTGGGGGTGGTTGCCTGGAACCACGGCAGGATTGACGAAGCTGAGAAAGAATGGAGCATAGCGCTTAAGTTAAACCCCAACTCTCCGATCACTCTCACCAACCTTGGGCTGATATATGCCGGCAGAAAGCAATATCAGCAGGCTGAGCACTACTTTCGCGAAGCGATGCTGCACAAGCCGGATTACACCGACCCTCACCTGAATCTCGGCAGCATGGAGATGGACACTGGCCGGCTAGAAGAAGCAGAATTGCAGTTGCGGGCCGCCGTCGCCCTGTCGCCCCTGATCCCAAGCTGCCACAACAAGCTCGGGAAGTTGTATCTTAAGGAAGGGCGTCTTGATGAGGCGGCCAAGCAGTTTCAGCAGTCTGTTGATGCGGCGCCGAATTTCCGGGGTTATGACGGACTGGGAGACATTTATTTAAGGCAACTGAACTTGCAGCGTGCGGCAAGCGCCTACAGGGCGGCCGTAGCGGGCAACCCGTATGACAGCCACGCGCACTTTGGGCTGGCCCGCATAGCGCAGGCTAGTGGGCAACGGGACGCGGCACTGAAGGAATACGCCCAAGGGTTTGAGACGGATCCAAACAACCAGGAGGCGCAAAGCGCCGTCCAATTGTTGAAGGTAAGTGATGAAAGTAAATCTCCGTAAACAATCCGCCGAATTGCAAGCCGTTGCCATGCTTTGCGCGGCCCTGATTGCGCTGCTGATGGGGCAGTTCCTTCGGGCTGCCGCGGCCCCCACCAGCGGTGTGCCCCTCGATCAGTTCATCAATGAAGTGCAGAAGAGTTATCACAACGTGCAGGCTATTCGCGCCGACTTTACTCAAACCTACGATTCAGGCGGCGGGAGCCGTGTTGAGTCTGGCACAGTGGTTTTTGCCCGGGGCGGCCGCATGCGGTGGGATTACCGCGAGCCGGAAAAGAAGGTCTTTCTGTCAAACAAGAAGGAAGTGCTTCTCTATCTGCCGGAACAGAGTCAGCTTAATCGCTCTTCCGTAAAGGAAAGTGAGGATTACCGGATTCCCTTCCGCTTACTCCTTTCCCGGGTAGATCTGCGGAAGGTGTTTTCGCGTTTTGAAGATGTGAATAGCCAGTTTAAGCACGCTGCTGAAGATCGCGTGATCATTGCTTACCCGCGGCATGGGGAAAAGATCGGTTACAAGCACGTAGTTCTTGAGTTCGACCCTCAGATGGATATCCGCCAGCTGGTAATCACGTACAGCGATAACAGCGTCATGAAGTTCGTCTTCAGTCATATCGCCCGGAATCCCACGCTGACGGCCTCAATGTTCAATCTTATCCCCCCTCCTGGGACACAAGTCATTAACCACGAATAACCCGCGCGGCAGAAATTCTCCCAC
>JAJXZM010000146.1 GCA_021780055.1 Acidobacteriota bacterium | reverse complement strand
GGTCAGCGCGCTGGCTTCGTGCAGATTGGGCGTTACTACTGTGGCCATGGGCAACAGTTTCTTCTTAAGGTCGGCAACGGCGAGAGGATCGAGCAGCGGAACTCCGCTCGTTGAAACCATCACAGGATCAACCACCACAGGAACTCCGGGATGGAGGCTGATCTGGTCCGCCACGCCTCCAATGATCCCCGAATTTGAAAGCATGCCCGTCTTTACGGCATCGCAGCCCACGTCGTCAAAACACACGCGCATCTGCAATACGACAAACTCCGGGTCGATCTCCACGATCCCGTAGACGCCCTGCGTGTTCTGTGCAGTCAGGGCCGTGATCGCTGTCATTCCATAGACGCCGAGCGCGGAGACCGTCTTCAAATCAGCCTGAATGCCGGCGCCGCCGCTGGAATCGGAACCTGCAACAATCAGCACTCTGCCAGTTTTGTTTTCGTCTGCGGGCATATCGCTCTCATTCTAGCCCTGTTGTCTCACTGGTCGGGACATTAGCTTTGCTCGACGGCGGCCTGCCTTCATGTTTCCGCAGGAATCACCAGCCACATTCCCATCCATCCCGCCTCCAAAAAATCCAGGAATTCCAAAGGGTGGAATTTCGGCCCTTTTTTTCATAATTGCCCGATTGACTCCTGCATTGTAATGGGGTGAGCATAGATAAAAGGACAGTTTCGGAGAAAGAAGGAGGAATTTATGCAGAAAACGTTCCTGCTTCTCGCCACTCTGCTTATCGCGTTCCCTCCGTTTTCCATGGCCCAGCAGTTCGAAGGCATCGAGATCTTTGGCGGTTACTCATATATGAGGACCGATCTCAGTTCCCCATTCTTTTACACGGCTGGTCCAACGCCGGCTGCGCCCAACGGTAAATTCACCATGAACGGCTGGCAGGCGTCTATCACTGAAAAAGCCACAGACTGGCTGGGGCTTACCCAGGAGTTCGGCGGTAATTACGGCAACAAGAATGTCCTGGGATATGACAACCACTTCAGTACGTTTTCTATTCTTTCCGGCCCTCGCTTCTACTATCCGGGACTGAAGGCAGTTACACCCTTCGTCCACGCGCTGTTCGGCTATGAGCAGACCGAGGCAACGATCCAAGGTACCACTGCCAAAGCAACAAGCAGTTCGTACGCCATGGCCTTCGGCGGTGGCCTGGATGTCAAAGTCAGCCGCAGCATAGCCATCCGCCTGTTTCAGGCTGATTACTATCGGCCACAGGCTTTTGGCTACAGCCAGAACAACCTGCGAATTTCCACCGGAATCGTCTTCCGGTTCGGTGGCCGAAGGTAACAGCTTATTTGTCCCCTGCCTTCTGCAGCACGCCCAGGCAGCAGAGTTCTCAAAAAATATCCGCCCTGATTTGCCGAAGGATAAAATGGAATCGTCGTCATTCTCACTGAGAGGCCGCTATGTCCGCAACCATTCGCGTTGAAACCGCCGATCCCGGCAGATTCCGCGTTACCGTCACCGATGGCGCCAGCCACTCCGTGCACACGGTTTCACTGAGCGCCGGCTATTACGAAAAGCTCACCCGAAAACAAGTTCCGCCAGAAATACTGATTGAGCAATCATTTCGCTTCCTGCTGGAGCGCGAGCCTAAAGAGTCCATTCTTCGAGAGTTTGATCTCCCGCTCATCGGCCGCTATTTTCCCGACTATGAAAGCGAGATCCGCAGGCGGCTGGGCGCTTAGTTCAAAGACGCCGTTCGCTGGGGTGGAAAAGCCGTTCAGTCCGCCGCGAACGCTGCCCACCGAAAACTCACTTAGGGGCTCGCATAACCAAGGCTTTTCAGCATTTCCAGGTCCTGCTTCGATAGGTGGCCTTGGGGCTCAAGACCGCGATTGGTGCCCTTGAACCAGGTATCCAAATCTTCCTTATACCCGCTCAGGTTTGCCACTTTCACTTCATTTGTCGGCAACAGCTTTTCCTTTGAATAGGCGTCGCTCAACCGGTACACTTTGAGGGCATCATTATTCCCGGAAGAAATCACTTTGATGGAACCTTCCACAAATCCCGTCAGTGAAGGGTCCCTCTTGGTTTCAACCCATGTCCAGAACATGCTCATCCACTGCGGAGGCAGCAGCGTCGGTTCTGCATAAGTCAGAAAGTAAGTGGGTTCCGGCGTTGCATCCTTGCCACCGCTTGAAATCATCTGCTCCAGGCTGTAGCCGGCCTGTCCCGGCACATTGAAATTCAGCCCTAAGTAACTGAGCACCGTGGGCAGAATATCCACGGTCGAGACGTTTGCGGCGATTCTTTCACCCTGCGGGATTTCCTTGGGATAGGAAAAAATCATGGGGATGTGCACTGTCGGCTGAAAGATGTGATCGCCGTGCCCCCAGATGCCGCCGTCATCGCCCAGGCTTTCGCCATGGTCGGCCACAAATATAATCAGCGTGTTATCCCGGACTCCCAGATCATCCAGGAGCTTAAGTGTCTTTGCCAGGTCGTTGTCATCAAAAGCGATTTCGCTGTCGTAGGCGCGAATCTTGGCTGCACGATCGGCGTCCACAGACGCGGAGACGGGAAAGATTTTAGCGTTCTTTTCCTCCGGAAGGTTGGCAAACTCCGGGTGCAGATCATAAGGATGGTGCGGGTCAAAATAATGGACCCAAAGGAAGAATTTCGAGCGCCCGTGTTTTTCCAGCCACCGGCGGCTGGCATCTCCGACCTCGTCACCGCGACGCGCTGCATTAACGACTTTGTAATGGTACGAAAAATCCTCGTTGTATACGTTAAATCCCCGTCCCAGCCCCGTAATGCCTTTCTTCAGCGGCCAGGCACTGATAAACGCCGCCGTCTTGTATCCCAGGTGATGAAATATCTGAGCCAGCAGGACTGGCCGGGGGTGCGTGGACATGTGCATGCCGTTGATGTCGGCGCCGTGCTGCTGTGGATAGAGCGAGGTCATCATCGAGATGTGCGACGGCCCGGTCAGCGGAATGGCCGTATAGGCATTCTCAAACAGCACGCCATGCGCCGCCAGATTGTCGACGGTGGGAGAAGTCCGGCGGACATAACCATAACAGGAAAGATGGTCGGCCCGGGTAGTATCAAAAGTAATCAGCAGCACGTTCGGCGCGTCTTTCAGGTCGAATTGCGCTTTGTGGAGCTTGATCTTCTGGCGCGGCCCGGCCAGGGAGACCAACGGCAGAAATAGAAACATGAACAGAGCGCCCGTGGTTCGGCGCATGAAAACACCTCCAATTTCGCGTTCGGTATCAAAAGCCCTTGTTGCGAAAATGCTCCGGAAGCACTGGAACTCCCCCAACCTCAATGGCGAATGTGGCCCGCGGGACGCTGCGCCCACTCGGACGACGAATCCACTTCACTCGTCATTCGCTCACGCTCCACGCTACCATCCTTCATCTGGATGATCCGGTCGGCGCGAAGCGCCACCTCCAGATTGTGGGTCACCATAACGATGGTCAAGCCCAGCTCATCCTTCAGCTTCAGCAGCAGATCCAGTACGGCCTCGGCGTTTCGTGAATCCAGGTTTCCCGTCGGCTCATCGGCCAGCAGGATGTCCGGATCGTTAATCAGCGCGCGCGCGATGGCCACCCGCTGCTGCTCGCCCGAAGAAAGTTCGCTCACTTTCCGAAGCCTCTTTTTCTCAAGCCCCACGGCCACCAGCAGATCATCAATCACCCTGGGGGAACCACACT
>JAJXZM010000243.1 GCA_021780055.1 Acidobacteriota bacterium | reverse complement strand
CAATAGCATGACCAAAAGCGCCCTTGAGAGGAGGAATCACTTCCGAAAGGGTGAACTCGACGCCGTTAAATCCTCGCCGGATAGCCTCGTCAACGCACCGCTGCACACTTATTGCCTGATGGAGATCATCGCTCTCTTTTCTCTTGCGAAGACCACTTACCCCTTTCCGCATCCGTGCGAGCGGGTTCGACTCATTCCGGGCAAAGAACAGAAATTGCCCACCCGGCTTCAGGCATCGGTCCGCGAATTCCAGGGTTGAAGGCCAAAGCTCATGCCTTAGGATGTCCGTGCCGACTACGCAGTCAAAACTTTCGGTTGGAAAAGCGGATTGAATATCCTCGGCGCAGATGAACTCTGTGCTGGGAAGTTTTTTTGACTGCGCTACGCCGGCCAGGTCCCTGTTGAAGGCTGCGGCTAAAAGAGGGCTCTGCCCGTCGAAAACAGCAGCAAGGTGTTCGGTCCAAATGCCGCTTCCGGCCCCGAGTTCCAGAACTTTCTGGCCGGGAAAAACAGGCAATGTCTTTGCCACCCAAAAGGCACAGCGGCGAAGCCTTGCGGATAAACCCGGAGAGGGATTATCCAGAAGCTTCTCGCGAGACCTTTCAATGTCGCGCCATTGCTGCCCGACTGGTTTCACGCGGCTACCTGCGCCGAAATGGTGAGTTTGGTTGGAACGGTCACCCGCTATTGCTGTTTCGATTTTCTTGTCCAGCACGTTGGCACGACCATCAACCGCCACGCATTTCCCTCCGCCATGCCAGACTCACTTTATCAATTTGGAACCAACTCGGAACGGGCTACGGAACCTGGTCGGCCGCAACCGGTTCTGCCCCTCCAGCGCGCGATCTCAGGCGGAAATCCGCAATCTCGGTAATGATTTGATCCAGGCTATGTTTAATTTCCCAATTCGGAAAATGAGTGCGGAGCTTGCTTAGGTCGGTGATGTAGCAGATGTGGTCGCCCACGCGGTTCTCGTGATCATAGCGGTGCTGGAGCCGCAATCCCATCCCATCCAGTATCTCAACCGTTTCAAGGATTGAAATGCTGTTTTGTCTCCCACCGCCCAGATTATAGACCTCGCCGCATTTAGGAGACTTGAAGAATTCCAACAGTAGCCGGGCGACGTCATTGCAATGAATCTGGTCTCGTACCTGCTTCCCCTTGTACCCGAAAACCGTGTATTCGCGCCCGGCAATCGCGCAGTCGATGATGTACGCAAGATATCCGTGCAGTTGAACGGCCGCGTGCTGTGGTCCTGTCATGCAGCCTGCGCGAAAAACACCAACCGGCATCTGAAAGTAGCGGCCGAATTCCTGGCACATCACATCTGCAGCGACCTTGGAAGCGCCAAAAACTGAGTGTAGGCAGGCGTCGATGGACATGGTCTCATCGACCCCATCCCGTCCATCTGCGTAATCGTATCGCATGGGCTGCTCAACCAGGGGCAGTGAATTTGGCCGGTCGCCGTAGACCTTATTGGTGCTGAGGAAACAGAAAGGTGCGTCCCGGCAGAAATCCCTCGCCGCGACAAGCAGGTTCAAGGTTCCGACAGCGTTCACATCAAAGTCTTCATAAGGGATTGAAGCAGCCCGGTCATGAGATGGCTGGGCTGCGGCGTGGATGATAAAGTCCGGGTGTTCCTGCTTGATCAACTCGCGGATCGCCTCGCGGTCGCGAACATCCAGGCCACGGTGGCGATACTCAACAAAGGTATCCTGCAGGGATCTGACCGTCGGCGCGATAGACCCTCGGGGACCAAAAAACTGCTGCCGCATGTTGTTGTCAATTCCAACAACCTCCCAACCTGCTTCACTCAACAGGCGCGCGCAAGCCGAACCAATCAACCCTCCCGATCCCGTAATTAACGCTTTCATTCTCATTAGACTCTACTTACGCGTCAGACCAATTGCAAGGAGTCACCATGCTATTAGTAACTCACCAGTGAGTAACCCGCTCTGTACGAAAGCAACCTTCGCCGGCGAAAATAAGTCCCCCCATTGCCACCGCCCGCTTTCGGAACAACCGGCACAATCGCCTGTGATGGAAATCACATCCTTGGCCGGGGCCGTTTGCTATAAGCAGGATGGGAAGGGAGGCTTCAATGAGCAATACACTCTTTTGGATCCTTATCGCCACCGGCACAGCCGCTCTGGTCTATTTGTTATATCGAGCATACCTGAGCTTGCGAACCTATTTGGAGTTTCGGGGACAACGTCTGGTGACTTGTCCGGAAACCCATAAAACCGCGACCGTGGAACTCGATGCTAAAGAAGCTGCCCGGGAGGCGTTTAGCCACAAGCCCAAAATGCAACTCAGCGAATGCACCCGCTGGCCTGAGCGCAAAGACTGCGGGCAGGACTGCCTGAACGAAATCGAGACGGCCCCATCGGAATGTCTTGTCCGCAACATCGTTATCAACTGGTTCGAAGACAAGAAGTGTATCTTTTGCGGAAAGTCCATCGCCGAAGTCAAGGAATGGTGGGTGGACCACAAGCCCGCGCTGCTGACGCCGGAAAAACAGGTCATCGTCTGGAGCCAGTTCGCTGCAGAACAATTGCCGGAGCTCTTCGAAAAGTGCGAACCGGTGTGCTGGTCGTGCGCGGCCACAGAGGACTTCCGCAAAATGCATCCTGAGATGGTTACCGACCGGGCGGCAACAGATCTGCGAATCCGGTACATTAAGTAGCCGTCCAGTATCGAGATCGACGTCCCATCGGCCGGACGAGCCCGCCGGACGGGTCCGGGCCGGTGAGTGTTCTAATCGAGGTGAAACACCTCGTCCAGTTCCCGCATCATCTCGTCCGGACGCGACCCTTCCAGCGACTCAAAATAGGGCGACATCATTTTCTGCCACTGGGCGTTGACCGGTTCCTTCGACATTCCTTCCACCGCGGACTTGAGATCAGTGGGGGTCTCAAAATACCCGAAGAGCATGCCATCACTTCGCATGAACAGCGAGTAGTTGTGCCAGCCCGTGCGCCGCAGGGCATCCAGCATTTCAGGCCACACTTTCTTGTGGTGCTCCTTGTATTCCTCGATCAATTCGGGCTTCACCTTCAAAATGAATCCAACTCTCTTCATTGCTCCTCCTCTGATTTTCCTGCTCCACTGGCCGGGCATTTAACCACTGCAGGGGCTAAGAAGGCTACACGGCCTATTCCTTCCTTCGTCGATTGGTAAAAATCGCCGGTCCTCCGTTCACGGCGGTGCGCACCGCGTCACTCCCTTCTCCATTGTGTTCAACATTATCCGCAATCTTCCTCAACTGCTAACATGATATTCGGTGGCAGCTGTGTGAAGGGTTAAAATAGGTTGCGAACAGATGTATACGTTTAGCGGAAAACTCACCACAGTCGAAACTGTGCGCCGCACTATTGAACGAGCGGCTAAGCTCAAATGAAAACAGGCGTGCCTTCACAATCCGTTTTCAAGGGCTTTGCCGCACTGTCAGTTGTTGTTTTTTCGATGGTGCCGGCTTGCCTCGCAGCCGCCGTCCAGAATCCTCCCTGCCTGCCGGCCTCCAGCGTTCACCAGATGGTGAAGAATGTTGCTTGGAACGAACTGCAGGCGTCTGAGCACCCTGCGCATTACTATCGCTTTATCGAGCGAGACATTTTCCCGGATGGATCGAGCACAACCGATCGGATTGCAACGCCGCATGGGGAAGTTGGCAGGCTGA
>JAJXZM010000197.1 GCA_021780055.1 Acidobacteriota bacterium | reverse complement strand
AATCAGGAAGTTACTTGATTTCTGTCAGGTAATGACCGGAGCTACCCACAGACCCTTCGGGCGGGATTATGGGGTTGGAGGCTATCCTGAGGTTATTTCTTTGAAAGAACCGCTGCTACGAACTTTCCTTTCAAGGCTTCAGCACGGCCAAGGCATAAACTTCTTCGATCTGCGCCTGACGGTGAAGCTGCTTTTGCCATTTCGATCTGTGAACTTACTTTTACCCTCTCTTCGGCTCAGGCGGGAACATATCAAGTAAGATTGTGCAAAGAAGTCCCGCCTGGCGGATAGCATCGCTGGCGGAACTTCCTTGTGCGTGAGCACTGCAGCCCAGCAGGTGTTCGCGAGGTATGCGAAGGGACCGCTGCGATGCCCTATTCCTTGTGTGTTCCCTTGCGCCGCAAACCTAGACCGCCGAGGCCCAACAAGCCTGTGCCAAGCAGTAAAAGCGACATCGGCTCAGGAGTCGATGCGTATCCGGTGACAGCGAATGAACCCCCGAGGCTGGTTGCCACCCCGATATGCGCTGCGACGGAATAACCGTCGGCGTTTGGGGTAAGTACGCCGGACGCTGACGACCACGTTCCACCGGTGTTCGTTATTGTGAACGTTATGGAGGTGTACCCGGTACTGGAGTTAGGGGCATCTGTTGTTTGGTTGAACCTTCCCCAGCCGTCGACCTGGCCTGAGTGCCCGTCAGTAAATGTAGCAGATGGGGATGCTGTAATGGTACCAAGAGTCCAGGTAGTTGCATTCACGTTCACGTCGGCTGACCCGCCGTCCGTAAAATAATAGTAGTAACCGCTGGTTCCACTGGTATTTGACGTGAAAGTGATCGTTGCCGTAGTTGAACTCGTCCGGTTTACAGTCACGTTGCCGTATGGACCACTGTATCCGCTGAGCGCGGCATTTCCCGCGCTGAGGTCGTATGAGACTGTGTCAGCGCGCGCTGGCGAGGCAAAAGCCAGCGCAAGAAGTCCCAACACTGTTAAACTTAGAAGCAGTTTTCTCATCTTACCATCCTCCCCCGTTTCGCATGCTCGATAGATTTCTCGAACGCACACGCATTCCACCTGTTGGATTGACCTTTCACTACGGGCATTTCACATTCCAAACCGCAGCCTTTGTGTTGTTTAACCCCAATTGACAGAAAGGGATACACTTATGCGCTCAAGTTACACAGGATGGCAATTTATAAACTTCTAAAGTCCCAGCGCGTTCGGTGAAAAAGAATGCAAGATAATGGCACCGGCATACTCCTCTCAGCCGGCCTCCCCGCCGATCAGAAGGCGTTAACTGGTTTATTAACTTCACTTGTGAGTTAATTGAATCACTTCATTTTCTGGAATAGGATTGCAGTTAATACATATACAGTGGAGCAGGAAATTGGTTGACTCTTTATTGTCAGTGGCTGAACGCACCGGATCCTTTGATGAACTGCCTCCGCCGGAGGTGCTGTTCGGCCGCTCGGCAGCAATGGGGAGTATCCGCCAGCGGTTTGAATTGGTGGCAGAAACCAACATCCCGGTTCTGATCGAAGGCGAAACCGGAGCAGGGAAAGAGGTGCTGGCTCGTGCCATCCACGAAAGGTCTGCCTGGGCGAAAGGACCTTTCGTTAAGGTGAATTGTCCGGCGATTCCGGGCACTCTGATGGAGAGCGAACTCTTCGGTTACGAAAAGGGTGCGTTTACGGGGGCATATCAGACGAAGCCGGGCAGAGTCGAACTGGCAAACCGCGGCACATTGTTTCTTGACGAGATTTCCGAGCTTGATGCTTCACTTCAGGCAAAGCTCCTGCAACTGCTGCAGGACGGCCAATTCTGCCGCATAGGCGGCCAGAAAGACCGCCAGATTGAGGCCCGAGTGATATGCGCGACCAACCGGGACTTGCGCGCCGAAGTCAAAGAGAGATCGTTCCGCGAAGATCTGTACTACCGCATAAACGTGATTAACCTCCGGGTCCCTCCTTTACGGGAAAGGCGGGAAGATATCCCGGCCTTGGCGGATTACCTCATTAAAAAGCACAACGCATCGAATGGCACTCCGGCCCGACCCCTTTCGGCTGAAGTTTTACATCTTTTGGAGAATTACGAGTGGCCCGGAAATGTGCGGCAGATGGAAAACGTGATCAAGAGATACATTGTGCTAAGGTCTGAGGGGGCTGTCACTTCCGAGTTGGTCGGACGGATTTGTGATTCGCCGGATTTCCCGCTCCCGCAAAATGATTCCCGGCCGCTGAAGGAAATAACCCGTGCTGCAATCAAGGAAGTGGAGCGGCGAGTTATCTTGAAGACCCTCGTGGACTACCATTGGAATCGGCAAAAAGCTGCCAAAGCTCTAAAGATCAGCTATAGGGCCCTGCTATACAAAATGCAGCAAACCGGGCTGACCATAAAGAAAAAGTCGCAACCCTAAGATACGTTGCGTCAATCGAAGTCGCCGCCTCTGCTGACCGCTGACGACCGCATCCAGAAGAAATTAGCGAGTACGAAACGGGCCGGTCAAAGATGAAAAACTTTACGACAAAGTGGAAAACAGATACTATTTTGTGGGCTCCTTTCGGGACAGCGCATTCACATTCCGGTTAAGTGAATTGGGCCCCTAAGTATCGCTCTTCCACAGGCCTTCCGAAGTCTAAGCTCACGACGAAATTTGAGAATCGTAAATGGCCCGAAACTTGCGTGTGGGTTCGTATAACTACATTTCCAGATGGGGCAGCTACCGTTGCCAGAGGGCGGAGCTATGCAAAGGCACAGACGAGGCTGGGTGGGAATTAATGGACAACACCGCTAACGCTCCTGAGGGAACTCAACGCTTATGGCAATGGGCGGCTCCATTGCTTGGTGCTCTGGTTCTATTGCTCTACTCACCAATACTGCCGGGACTTGTAAGGCAATGGTGGGACAATCCGGATTTCAGTCATGGTTTTCTGGTGCCATTGTTTTCGGGGTATGTGGTCTGGCTTACGCGCGAGGACTGGCAGGCAATCCCTGCTCAGCCTGAAGACAAAGGGCTCTTTGTTATTTTGGGGGCGATCGGCCTGCTGTTGGTGGGGTCGTTGGCTGCCGTGCTCTTCGTCTCGCGGTTCTCGATTCTGCCATTGCTGGCTGGAATCATTTTGTACCTTGCCGGGAAGAAGATGCTTCGTGCGATGGCGTTTCCGCTGGGCTTTCTCGTGTTTATGATTCCACCGCCCGAAATCATCTATAACCAGATAACTTTCCCGTTGCAGCTTTGGGCGTCCCGGGTGGCATTTACGTTCCTGCAATGGGTTCACGTTCCCGTACTGCTTGAAGGAAACATTCTGGTCCTGCCGAATTACACCCTGGAAGTTGCCGAGGCGTGCAGCGGCATTCGTTCCCTAATCTCATTGATGGCGTTGGCAGTGGCTTACGTTTATATAACCGAAAGGCGGAACTGGCTGCGTGTGCTGCTGGCGGTGTTGACAGTTCCTGTTGCGATTTTAAGTAACAGCCTGCGGGTTTTTGGTACAGGTGTGGCTACTTACTGGCTCGGGCCAGAGTGGGCCCAAGGTTTTCTGCACGAAATATCGGGCTTGGTGGTTTTCATCGTGGCCGCCGGCTTGATTGTTTTGAGCCATAGAGTAGTTAGCCTGTTCTTGAGGCGTAAGGATGCGTAATGGTCCAGCCAGAAGTCGGATATGGATTACTGCGGCTTTGCTGGTGGTAGGGGCCCTTGCACTTCATGGAATTAGCCATGGCGAACGAGTCCCTTTGCGCAAGGTCCTGGCAGGTTTCCCTTTAACTTTGGGGATATGGCAGGGGCAAAACATGCCCATTCCTGACAATGTCCTTCGGGTCGCGGGTGTTACTGACTATGTCAACCGCGTTTATACAGACAGTCACGGGGATTCTGTTGGCTTTTATGTTGGATATTACGAGAGCCAGCGGACTGGCGAAACGATTCATTCTCCCAAACACTGCCTGCCTGGGGGAGGCTGGACGCCCTTGAACTCCAGCAGGTTGAAGATCAATTTGAACTCCGGTAGAGCTGTTACGGTTAACGATTACATTATTGGAAAGGGCCTCGATCGGCAGGTTGTTCTCTATTGGTACCAATCGCAAGGCAGGGTCGTCGCCAATGAGTACTGGGCGAGGTGCTGGCTGATCGTGGACGCGATAACACGCTCCCGGACCGACGGAGCCCTGGTTCGAGTAATTGCTCCGGCAAGCAGCGGTATACCGCAGGCTCGCAGGGTGGCTGTGGCGTTCGTGAAAGATGCTTTCCCGGAACTGAAAAGCTTCTTGCCGGACTAATCTGCCCTTCGGACATCTGTGTGTAAGGGGGGACAATGAATAGAAGTTGGAAAGAAACACCTGGGACAATCTTCTGGGTTTTGTTGATCCTGACAGGCCTGTTGTTTGGCTGTGCCCAGGACCCGGCGAAGGCGAAACTAGCATACCTGGAACATGGCAAGGAATACATGGCGCAGAAGGATTACCCTGCGGCCGCAATTGAATTTCGAAACGCTTTGCAGGTCGACCCGAAGTATGTGGACGCCCTATACCAACTCGCCCTGGTTGACGAGGCGATGAAATCGTGGGCTGGTGCCTACAAGACCTTACAGCAGGCAAAAGAAGTGGATCCTAATCGCCTTGATGTTCGGCTTGAGCTTGGGCGGATTTTCATAATGGGGAAGAACTTCTCTTCAGCCGAACGCGAAGCCGAGTTTGTTCTGCAAAAGGAGCCAGACAATACTGAGGCAATCCAGATCCTTGCGACGGCATATCTGGGCCAGAAAGAGTACTCGAAAGCTCTGTCGGAGTCCGAACTCCTTGTGAAGTTGCTGCCGAATAAAGCATCCGCTTATGACAGTTTGGCGCTTGCCGAACTCACGATGAAAAAGCCTGCCGATGCGGAAAAGAACTTCCAGAAGGCAATAAGCGTTGAACCGCACTCTGTGGATGCTTACAAGAACTTAGCCAATTTTTACCGCCTGCAACGTCAAATGCTCAAGGCGGAGGACGTGCTGAGGCAGGGAGTAACCCAAAACCCTTCCGCCACAGCTTTATATCTTGAATGGGCTGACATGCTTGCTGCAGAAAGCAAAACGGACGCTGCCGCTAATGTGATTTCCGATCTGAAACAACATCAACCAGAGTCAGCGGAGGTGGCGCTGGCCATAGGCGATTTTTATGTCGGGGAAAGAAATGCGGATGCGGCCGTTGCAGAGTATCACCGTGGTTTGTCTCTTGACCCCAAGCAGGCCGAAATTCAGTACCACCTGGTATCGCTGCTTCTCGATATGGGCAAGGTCAAAGATGCCGAGCCCTTGACGAGTGAAATTCTGAAACGCGATCCATCGTCGGTGGAAGGCCGCGTTGCACAGGCGCGGATTCTTATGACGCAGCAGAAGGCCGAGCATGCCAGAACGATCTTGCAACAAGTGATCAAAGACGCCCCGGATTCTCCTCAAGGCCATTATTTTCTTGGCGCGGCGCTTCAGGAACAAGGCCATTTCCAGGAGGCCCGGCAGGAAATGGAACGGGCCCTGGGCCTTTCGCCCGACATGCCACTGGCGCTACATGGACTGACGATTGTGAGCTTGAATCTGGGTGATTTGCAACTGGCAGAAGGGTATGCGTTCAGAAGCGTAAATGCCCAGCCTGATAACCCTGCCGAGCGGATACTTTTGGCCTCCATTCTGCTTCGGGAAGCCAAGATCGCTGATGCCATGAAGCAACTGGATGTGGCGGAAAAACTGGACCCGCAGACTCCTCGTGTTCACGTCATGCTCGCTCAGGCCTATTCGGCGGGTAAACATTTTGCTGAGGCCGACAAAGAGTTCGCCCATGCGACCTCGATTGATCCGAAATCCCCGGACATCCTAAGCGTGTGGGTGGATTCATTGAATTCGCGGGGTGAGCGCGCCAAAGCCCTTTCGCTTGCTAAGAGCTTTGTATCCGAATATCCCGACGTTGCAGGCGGATATGTCGTTCGTGCCTCGCTTGAAATGGATGCGAAGCAGTATGGTGCGGCTCAGGCCGATCTGGAGAAGACCTTGAACCTGGATCCCAAGAATATGGGCGCCTACCTCCGGCTTGGGAAAGTCTATCAGGATAAGGGGAATGTTTCCGAAGCAATCGCGCGGTACAAAGAAGCGTTAAACCAGCAACCCAAGCTCGTTCCGCTGATTACCTTTATTGGGAACCTGTACCTCAATGAGAAGGACCTCGATACGGCCAAGAGCTACTACCATCAGGCATTGGCAATCGATCCCAATTTCCCCATTGCGTCTGCCAACCTTGCCTGGGTCTATGCGGAACAGGGAACCAACCTCAACGTGGCGCTTGGCCTGGCGCAAAGCGCCAAGCAACAGATGCCTAATCTGCCCTCAATCACGGATACGCTGGCCTGGATCCAATACAAGAAAGGGCTGTATTCGAATGCCGTGTTCCTGCTTGACGGGTGTGTAAAGCAGGATCCCAAGTCGGCAATCTATCGATATCACTTGGGGCTGGCATTGCTTAAGACCGGTAAGAAAAGTGAAGGCCGGACATACTTGGAGGAAGCGCTGCACCTCAATTTGAAGGGCGATGACGCGACAACCGCCAAGCAGGTGCTGGCTAAACAGAATTAGCCTCTGTTGCCTCTCGGGATTTTGCCTGTGGCGTTCTAATGGAGAGCGCAGCTCTCAAATTTCAGTGTGGGCAGATCGGGACACAATAGGAAAAGAAGGCCATCAGTGCAGGGAAGTGGGAAAGCCAGGCTGCCCAAAAGGAGTGTGGTTCGAGGCAACCCGACTCCCAATCATTGCCCCACATGGTTCTTGCATGATTACGAACCGGCTCACATCGAGTCGTTCCGGTTGCTGCTCCACGTGATTCCCGCACTTCCCCAAATCGCTGGTTGTCAGTGAGCGGCGGTTGTCCAACCATATGCAAAATTGCAAGCAAAGACCACCGAGTGAAAACGAGCGCCCGCCGAAGTGTGCCCGTCCCCTTCACTACTTCCGCGGCGCAAGGTTGGACGATACCCTCCGGCGAGTTTGCATGCCGGGTGGCTGCCAGGAAGAGTAGAAAAAGTTTTCTCAAAAGTGGTAGTTGTCTGGATACATAGAGAAGCGCTCGTCCTCACATTCCCATTCGCCGGCGGTCAGATAGTCCCCCTAGGTGCAAGATCTCATTGCTGATTTGAATTCACGGCCCGGTTGCTCTGAAAGTGGCCCACCAGTTGCATACCTTATAGTTCACCGCTCGCGAAAGCGCGGTCTCAAGCACATTTCAGAGTTGCTTTGCCAGGAGGTAGACGGACGTGGAATCCCGTACCACGGCTGTCACGGAATTTGCTCGAATGGCCCTCGCTGACGATAGGGTTCTGGTTTCTCGGAGCCCGGCAGGACTAGCCGTTGAACGGATCATCGTCGAGGTAGCGAAGACGGAGATGCCGGTTCTCATCATTGGAGATAGTGGGACCGGAAAGGAAGTGACGGCTCGTTCGATTCATCGGCTTTCTCTAAGGAAAAATGGGCCCTTCGTCAAGTGCGTGTGCAGCAGCTTAAGCGTCCCGGCTTTCGGAAAGCTCTTGCAAGGGCAAAACGATGGGAAACGCCCTCCGGTGTCATCTCCCGGGATGACTCTCTTCCTCGATGGCGTCAGCGAACTGAGCCCCGCCTGCCAGCAGAAGTTACTTCAGTGTCTTCCGGAGGAGGCTGCGACGGAGACCGACAGTAATTTTGCCGTTCGCTTAATCTCCTCTGCCTCGAACAGCCTCAAGAACGAGGTGGAAGCAGGCCGTTTTCGCGAGGAGCTCTACTATCGCCTCAACGGTATCTGTATTCGATTGCCTCGCCTGTGTCAACGCAGGGAAGACATCCCGGCCCTTGCTGATCTGTTTCTTACCAAGTACTCCGGCCAGGTTGGAAAGGGGAAGCCGTTACTCAGTCCCGGAGCTCTTCAAGCACTGCAAAACTATTCGTGGCCAGGGAATATTCGCCAACTTAAGAATGCCGCCAAGCGAATTGTGGTGCTGGGGGATGAAGAACTGGCATTGGCCGATGTTCTGTCCTCGAAAGGGGAAGCAAATCCTGAGAAGAGGCCGTCGACGGCGATTTCGTTAAAGGAGGCGGCACGCACCGCGGCCCGTGAGGTTGAAAATCAATTGATTCTGAAGGCGCTCGACCACACACGGTGGAATCGTAAACGCGCTGCAAAAGAGTTGGGGATCAGCTATAAAGCCCTCTTGTACAAACTTAAACAAATCGGAGTCGATCCTATTTCAGAAACTGAGAATGGGTGAAAGAAGTCTCATGAGATTCAAGGTAATCATGGTGTTGGGGTTGATGATAACGGTCGTTGCAAGCTCCCGCAGTTTACATGGCCAAGCGCAGGCGCCAGCAGCAGAGAGCCGTTCAGCCGTTTCTCCACACAGGGCGGCCACACAAAACAAGAATTACATTATCGGCGCTGAGGATGTCCTTGATGTCGATGTGTGGAAACAACCCGAGTTGACCCGCTCCATTCCGGTTCGGCCCGACGGAAAGATCTCGTTACCCCTCCTGGGTGATGTTCAGGCGGCCGGCATGACGCCCATGGACCTCGGAAATTCAATTCAGGAGTCGTTGCGGAAGTATGTTTCCGATCCCCAGGTCACGGTCATTGTAACTGCTATCAACAGCCAACGAATTTACGTGCTCGGGGAAGTCAATCGGCCTGGCCCCGAGCAGCTTTACTCGAACATGACAGTGCTGCAGGCTCTTTCGGCGGCCGGTGGATTCACCCAATATGCGAACCGAAAAAAGATCTACATTCTCCGGAATAATGGCGTAAAAGAGGAGCGACACCCATTCGACTACAAAGCAGCAGTTCGAGGCGATCCGGGATTACAGGCGTTTGTTTTACGGGCTGGGGACACCATTATTGTTCCCTGAATCCAGTGCTTAAGCATATGTGTCTTCTAATTACGGCTTCCTTGATTGTCGGGCGTGCAACCTATTGCGCGCAACAGGGCGGGGCACAAACTCAAGGACCCGACGATAACGCTGGACAGTACAAGGCGGGGAGTCAAACGACAAATCCTGCACAGCGTCCTGCACAGCAAGATAACGGTCCGTCTCTTTCTAGCGTTAGAGCATACAGCCCTGGATCAGTAGGGGAAGAGAGAAGCTTTCTTCTACCAGCCATTCAGATTTCGAGCTATTTAGACACAAACCCGAACGGCGCTTCGGACGGAACAGGAACGGATATCCTATACCGGGGATCTGTATCGGGGAGTCTTGCTCTGCAGCGGATTAACCGTCGGTCGCAGTTCAACTTGTCTTACGCGGGCGGAGAAATTATGTCATCGCGCCCGCTGACTACATATTACGGCAATAACTTAGGCAAGTTTGAAAGCTTCCATTCGTTGACGATTGATGAGCAAATCAATGGGAAGCGCTGGAAAACTGACCTCATGGACCAGTTTTCCTATTTGCCCGAATCTTCTTTTGGCTTTCCGGGGTTTAACGGGCTCCCGGGTTTTGCTCAGGGATTCGGAACTGGATTCAACAATGTGCTCAACCCCTCGTTAGTGCCGAACCAGTCGATATTGACCGGTAACTCCCGCCCCATCAGCAATGTTTCGGCCGTCGAGGTCGATTACAGCATAACGCCTCGGTCTTCGATTTCTGCTTCGGGAGCTTATGGACTTCTCCATTACTTTACCTCAGGATTTATCGATTCAAATTACTACATGACGTCAATTGGCTACGACCGTTCGCTTACCCCTCGTGACAACATGGGCTTGTACTACACCTATAGCGACATAAATTTTAACGGTCTTTACGAGGATATTGCCGGGCATTCGGTGCAGATTGCCTACGGAAGAAGAATTACCGGGAAACTCGCTTTAAAGCTATCGGGCGGACCTCTGGTAAGTGTCATCAACCAACCGACCGGCGGTTCTGTCACAAACATTTTCTTCAGCACCTTTGATTCCCTTCAGTACCTGTTGCACCGGGGAGATATCCACTTGGATTACGTTCGTTACATCAGTCCGGGATCTGGAGTGCTCTACGGTGCTGAAACGGATCAGGTTACTGGGGGAATCGGCCACCAGTTAGGCCGAAGGTTCAAAGGTTCAATGGACTTCGGTTACGCCCAGAACAGGGCTCTTTCCGGCTCGGGAGGCGTGATTCCAGGGTCAAAATTCAACACATGGCAAGGCGGCGCAAGTCTTAGCCGTCTGTTAGGCAGAACCATGAGCTTTTTTGTGAGTTACCAGTTTCAGCGGGAAACTGCAAATGCGCCGACGTGCCCGGGCGGGCAATGTGAAGGCGCATTCCTGCGCCATATTGCGAGTATTGGTTTTAGTTGGCGGGGTCGGCCGATTGCCCTCCACTAGAAGAGGGCGGCCCTGGAGAGTTGAACATGCTACAGCAAAGGGGACTCAATATCGACGATTATGTGGACATCCTGCGCCGGCGATGGTTGCTGCTATTTCTTCCCGCCGTTGTTGGGGCAGCTCTTGCCTACGGGGTCTCAGTGTTATTGATTAATCGTTACACTTCCCAATCTCTGGTGCTTGTAGAGCGGCAGCAAGTTCCTGATAACTTTGTACAGCCTGTATTCAGTTCTGACCTGGATCAGCGATTAGCAACCCTGGAAGAACAGATCTTTAGCCGCACCCGTCTGCAATCCGTGATTGATAACTACGGGCTTTTTAAAGACAAAGAGGTTTTCGATCTGAGGCACTTCAAGTATGTAACAGGGTTCCTGGGGCAATTACTGGGGCAAGGGGCCGAAGCGACCATGGAATCGCGCGTTGCGCAAACACGTGCTGCCATCTCTGTAAAGCCTGTGGAATCTGTGATCCGAGACCCGAAAGGGAGTCTCCCGGGGTTCCATATCAGCTTTACCTATAGCACCCCCCAAGTGGCACAGCAGGTCTGTGATCGGATCACCTCGATGTTTATCGACCAGGACATCCGATTTCGCGAACAGGCGGCGCAGGGAACAACCAATTTTCTTGCATCCCAGTTGCAGGACGCGAAAAACCGGCTGGACGAGCAAGACGCCCGGTTGGCACAGTTCAAGCAGAAGTATCTGGGCGCGCTTCCTGATGATACCCAAACCAACCTCAGCATTCTTACGACGCTTAACATTCAACTCGAGGGGGTAAATGAATCGATTCAGAGAACTTCGCAAGATAAGGCCTATGTTGAGTCGTTCCTGGACCAACAGCTGGCAGCCTTAAAGGCGAATAGTACCCAGGAAGGATCGGACAAGGATAAGTTGCGCCAACAACTCGCGCAAATGGAAGCGAATCTGATTCAATTGAAATCCCAATATACCGACAAGTATCCCGACGTGGTCAGTCAGGAAGCTGCGATTGCTCTACTCAAGAAGAAGATCCAAAGCCAGGATGTGGGGCCTGATTCAGAGGATAAGCCAAAAAATGATTCGAAATCCGAGGCAAAGCCTCAGCAACCCCTTCCCGCTGAGCCGGCGCAGATTCAGCAGTTGCGGAGCCAGCTTCGAGCGGACGAAGAGAACTTGAAAACTCTCCGGCAGGAGCAGAAGCGTCTGAAGGAGCAGGTGGCCCTCTATCAATCGCGAATTGAGATGAGTCCCGCCATTGAAGAGAAATATAAGGGGATTACGAGAGACCATCAAACCGCTTTAAGCTTCTACGACGGACTGCTAAGGAAGAAGCAGGAGTCTTCAATGGCTGCTGATCTCCAAAGCCAGCAGCAGGGCGAACAATTCCGTGTTCTAGATCCAGCTGATTTACCCGTAAATCCTACTTTCCCCAACCGGCCGCTCTTTGGGCTTGCCGGCTTGGGGTTAGGCCTTATGGTCGGTTTGGGGTTGATCTGGTGGCTCGAAGGACGCGAGCGAATTCTCCGAACTGAACTTGACGTCGAAGCGTTGCTGGGGATCCCAAGCCTGGTGGCGGTTCCGACGGCTGTTCTAAAGCTGGAGAATAAGGCATCCTCGGGCACCGGGGAAAAGCGCCATACCCTCTTATGAGATGGGGAACGGGGCATGATCGAATGTACGTGACTCATTTTGGACTTAAAAAAAAGCCCTTCAACGTCACCCCAGATCCGCGCTTCTTGTTTGCGACGAAGGAAACTGAAGAAGCGTTCGCTTGCCTGAGGTACGGTGTTTTGGACCGGAGGGGTTTCATCGAGCTGACGGGTGAAGTGGGCACAGGGAAGACGACCATCCTGAACCTATTTCTCGATTGGCTGCGTGACGCGAAAATACCTGCGGCGTTTGTTTTTAATCCCAGACTGGACCTTTTGGAGTTTCTGGACTATGTGTTATCCGACTTCGGCTTGCCGTGCGAATCGCTTTCTAAAGGTCAAAAGTTATCGCGCCTGAATCAGTGGTTGTTACAACGCTACAAAGCCAATGAGACTGCCGTTTTGGTCATCGACGAAGCACAGTGTCTTTCAATGGATCTCCTGGAGGAAATCCGTTTATTGACAAATCTTGAAACACAGACGGAAAAACTGCTTCAGATCGTCCTGTGCGGCCAGCCTGAGCTGGAACATAAGCTTCGGGACCCGCGGCTTCGACAGCTTCGCCAGCGCATAACGTTGCGATGCCGAACGCGTGCTCTTACAGCTGAAGAAACCCACAACTATGTTTCAAGCCGGTTAGCCAAGGCGGGAAGGGAAGGGAATTCTCTTTTTGGTCCAGAAGCGATTGCGGCCATTTACAAGCATTCGCTGGGTGTCCCCCGGCTTATCAATTTGCTGTGCGACCACGCCTTAATCGCTGCCTATGTCGAAGGAGCCGTTTCCGTTTCGTCCAGCTGTGTCGAGGGAATTGCCTCCGAGTTCGACCTGGGTGCTGATGAAGCGCCCGGGGGGACTGAGAATCCGGGTAAGGAAGGCTTCGTATCGGACGGCCATCTCAAGACGTGAAAACAACCAAGGACCAATTGCGCCCAAGGAACCGAGGAATCCAATGAGTCGAATTCACGATGCCCTGAAGAAGGCTGCGAGAGAGAAACAGAATACTGCTCCGCGCGAGGCCGGGGAAGTAGTCAACCTGCAAGGCTCGGCAACGGAGGAGATGCCGTCGAACGGTCTGGGCGACCTCGCCGATACGGCAGCAAGGCAGCATCTTTTGGGTCTCGATCTTCCCGAAATAAATACAAAGTGGTGCGAAGCCCTTGAAACTTCCACATGGGCGCCCGATCCCTCAAGACTATTGGTCCTTGGCCAATCATCACCAGACCCCAGCGTGGAAGCGTTCCGGACGTTGAGGACTCGCCTAAACCTCCTCCGAAAGCAGAGATCCCTGCATAGAATCCTGATCAGCAGTCCGCTTTCTCAGGATGGTAAAACGTTTGTCGTTGCGAATCTCGCTCAAGCACTTGCGCAGCAGGGTTGCAGAGTATTGCTGATCGACGGGGATCTCCGCTTTTCTAAACTGCACCTGACCTTTGGAGCTCCCCCGACCCCGGGGCTGACAGAGTATCTCAAGGGTAATTGCGGGGAGGAAATGATCGTGCAAAAGGGGTCGGTGCAAAACATCTTTCTTGTCCCGGGCGGCTCCCACACGGAGGAGGCTACCGAACTGCTGACAAATGGTCGCCTTGAAGGACTCCTGCGGAAATGGTCAGCCAGTTTCGATTGGATCGTATTTGATTCGCCTCCTGTTGTCCCCGTTTCGGACGCGAAGATCCTCGGAGAGCTATGTGACGGCGTGCTCATGGTTGTTCGGTCGGGCTCGACAACGCTGACCTGGGCGCAAAAGGCGTGTCGGGAGTTTGGGGATAAGCAGCTGCTGGGCATTGTTCTAAACCGTGTGAGCTCCCGGTCGGCGTACAGCTCATCCCGGTACTATATGGAAGCAAATAGACCGAACGCTTAGGATCGCAGGAAATAGAAACCGATGATTCGCTTGTTCAATGTCTATGTTCCAACTCGGCTACTTCTACTTGTGGTCACGGAGCCAGTGATTATCTTTGCTTCCTTCTCTCTCGCTGTCATTTTTTGTATTGGACGCGATGCATTCATCGTGCTGGGATATCAATACGGCTTATATAAGATCATTGCCATAACAGCGTTAACGATTGTGGGCTTCGACCTGTTTGATCTCTACGATGTCAATCTAAGCTCCTTCCTGGAAGAGTCTCATTCTCGTCTGTTGGTTGTGCTCGGCCTGGTTTGTTGTTTTCTGGCGGGCCTTGGCTACGTATTTCCTCACCTCCTTCTTGGGAAGCGAAGCCTCCTTGTTGGTGTTGTTATTGTGACATTCGCGCTATCGGGTTGGCGTGTGTTTTACGCCTGGCTTGTGCGCCAGCCGTATTTTCGCGAGCGTGTATATCTGCTGGGGGCTGGAGAGTGGGCCGACGAAATTGTTAAAGTCCTTCGCACCCGGCATGAACTGGGAATGGAATTAGTAGGCTGGCTCGGAGCTACCGGAGGCGAGCTTGGGTCGAATGGTTCATTGGGGCAGACCCTCCTATCTGCGGTGCAAAAGAGCAGGGCCCGACGGGTGATCGTTGCCATTCGTGACCGGCGTAACCGCATGCCCACCCGCGAGCTTCTGCAACTGAGCCTGAACGGTATAAAAGTCGAAGATGCCGCCGCCATCTACCAAAGGGTAACAGGAAAAATCGATGTGGACATGCTCCTTCCGAGTGCTCTTATCTTCG
>JAJXZM010000540.1 GCA_021780055.1 Acidobacteriota bacterium | reverse complement strand
GCGGCGGCTCAGTGATTGGATGGAGGGTCTTGGCGCACTCGCGCGGGCGTATTCGTCGGCCTCTAAAGCAGAATGGTACGAACGGCTCGCCCTACGCGCCTATCAGCGTGCCAAGGCGATGGAACCGCAACAGGAATAGGAGGACGGATGACCATGTGGAAAGGGTATTTCGACCAGCACAAGAAAACCTTCGTGCCCGAGCCGGCAGAGCGCGTTATGGCCGATCTTTCCGGCTTTGAGGAATTCGAGTTTTATGTTCACCAATACAGCTTCCCCGGAAATCTTGGAAATTGGAGGGTGACTGAGGCGACAACCGGAGCGAGGGTCGACTTCGCCTCGATACGAGAACAAGCTATTGAAGATGCCAAGCAGCGGCTTTTGGAGCATGGCCCCGAAGCGACCAGAAGATGTATTCAAAAAATACTGCAAAGTCGGGAGTCATCATGAGAAACCACGGACTATCGAGCAGCGCGGACATGACCCAAGGCATCCGCTATCCACGCACATTGCGCGAAGCCTTCGGGCCTGATGCCGAACTGGACACCGATGCAGACGCAGGGGACGCACTCAACGGATGGGCGGCTGGCGTTATCCTCGCGCTGATCGTCCTCGCGCTTTGGATGGGGGGGCACTCGTGAGTGCTGACATGGAGTGGAATAGGCTGCTGTGGGGCGTCAAGTTTTCGAGCGGGATGAAGAGCGATGAACCCATGCTGATAAGCACCGCATGGATGATCCCGATGCCGAAGTCTCCCTATGATGGCGCGCCGTCGCGTCCGATCTTGTTCACCACACGGGCTCAAGCGCGGGCATGGTGCAAATCACGCATGGAAACATATAAGCATCGCTCGGGCTGTTGCACAAAGTGGAAATTCCAGCCAGTGCGCGTGCGGGAAATCGTGTACTGGCATGACCCATAACGACCTAGCTAAGCCGCCTGGCGCGGCTTTATGCGACAGGTCGGCTTGAGCGACGTGTTAGCCCCGTGGCCGCCTACTACAACGAGCACAACCCATTCGCGGCGGCGTGGCTGCGGAACCTGATAGGAGCGGGGGCGATAGCCGCCGGCGATGTGGATGAGCGAGACATTCGAGATGTGCGAGCAGATGACCTTCGAGGGTTTGACCAGTGCCACTTCTTCGCAGGGATCGGCGGATGGTCGCTCGCGCTTCGGCTTGCCGGATGGCCCGACGAGCGCCCCGTATGGACGGGAAGCTGCCCATGCCAACCGTTCAGCGGAGTTGGGCGCCGCTGCGGCGCAGCCGACGAGCGCCACCTGTGGCCCGACTGGCACGGCCTCATTGCGGAGTGCCAGCCTGCAACGGTTTTTGGAGAGCAGGTTGCGGGTGGCGGTGGACTTGAATGGCTCGCCCGAGTTCGCGCTGACCTGGAAGGCGCAGGCTATGCCGTGGGGGCCGCCAATCTCCCGGCTTGCAGCGTCGGCGCGCCGCACAAGCGGGAACGGCTGTGGTTTGTCGCCTTGGGCGACACCGAAGGCGTCGGACGGGGAGAAGGCCAGCGCGCTTTCTATCCGCCGGCGGGAAGCGGGCCGGCAGCCCGACAACCTACCTGGGCAGGTTCGCCCGTTCTTGGGGCTGACGGCACAAGACGGCGCGTTGCACCCGGAGGTTTCGCGCTGGCTCATGGGATACCCGACCGTGTGGAGCAGTTGCGCGGGTACGGAAACGCCATTGTTCCCGAGGTGGCAGCCGTGTTCGTGAGGGCCAGCATGGAAGGGGCTAACGCAACAGGTGAGGCGCGACCGAAAGGGAGCGAAGCGGAATGAAGGGCGTCGCACTCGACCGCCGTGTTAGGCAAATTTTCTGCTGCGGCTGCGGTTGTGACGTGGACGCAAGGTTGACCAACGGAGCTGAGATTTACCCGCACCGGGAGGACTTGCACGGCCTGCCATTTTGGAAGTGCGACAAGTGCGGAAACTTTGTTGGTTGCCACCACAAAACAAAGAACAGGACAGAGCCTTTGGGCTGCATACCAACGCCAGAACTGAAGGAAGCGCGGAAGCACCTACACGCGCTGATTGACCCGATATGGCAAAGCGGGAAGATGGGACGGCGAGAACTGTACGAGGCGATAAGCCGCGAGGTTGGCTGGAATTACCACACGGCCAAGACGCGCACGATTGAAGAAGCAAGGGCGGCATATAAGGCGGCGTCCGAGTATGCCTAACTCAGATTCTCCGACACCAGATGTCGGTTAACTCGCCCACAAAACCACGACCACCGCTCCGCAATATAGGTTCCGATCCGCAATTCTGCCTAGGGCGTCGTGGCGTAGGAGGAAATGGCGTAGGTCACTTAATCACCAAACCGTCAGTGCCGACCAATGCCACATGGGCTGGTGGATTCCAACCCCGGCAAACATCACGCCCAATTGCAAGACGTGTTCGGCAGGGATGGCCAGCAGCTTATCCAAATCAGGATTGGTGAAGTTGTGTGCCGTACCAACGTGCTGCACCCCCTGAGCGTCGCAATCCACCGTGAGACTAGCAAGCTCGGTGAAGCTCTTGCAGGCACATGGATCGCCGTGGATAGGTTCGTCACCGTCCATCGCGAAGAGCAGGATCTTCGCCTGCCCGTAGCGCAGGTAATCCCCGCCGTCCTGGGTGATGCTCACAGCATTGTCCCAGTAGATACCATTGGGCCTCTCGAACTTGTCAGCAGGTTGCTTACGATACTGAATGAGCGAACCTGTCACCACAAGACCTGGACACTGCCACTCCGGTCGTGCCTCACCGATGGCTGGATGGTTTCCCCAATTGAAAATCCAGCGGGAGGTTAACTTGCTCATGTTCCGAGTCCTGCCGGCGGCTTCAGGTAGAGCCTGCCTTGCAACGCCGTCATTAACGGGACGCCAGAAAATATTGGAGTTACTGCTAGAGCATTTTGCTCGACGGCTTGCCATGCCGAAAGACTTGCGTATGTAGTAGAAGCCCCGACAGTCCAAGGGTTGCCGGTTACACCGCCTGGAGTGTAGTAATCATTGTGGAAAAACGTAGCAGCTGAAGTGTCAGATGCATTCCCGGGAGTTCCGACTTGCGCCAGGTTGGCGGGAGCATATCCTGTACACGAAACGATATTCCCGATGAACATCGTGCCCGTGGACATGATCGAGGTGCCATCCCAACTTGATTCCATCGGCATGCCGTGATCATTGGCATCTACGTAGATTACGTTGGATGCAAATAATGCGTTCACGGTGCCCTTGGCATACAAGCCACTAGCTCCTGTGTAGGTTCCCCAATTTTGGTTTTGGTTAGCCACCCAATAGCTGCGTTCGGATTGATACTTGCTGACGAAGGGAATCGCAACTCCGCGCGCGATGTTGTGTGAGACCACACCGCCGTTCATGTCGCCGAGGATGTATCCGTGAGGGATCGTGTCCACTCCGCTGTATTCATAATCGTTGTCATGAACAACTGGATAGTTCATCGCGTTCGGCGTTGTAGCAGCACCGTCGAATCCATGCAAGTGGAGGTAATGCCCAGAGGCCGTATTGATGCCTCTGTTGTAGCGGCAAATCTGGTTGCTGTTGATGACGTTAGTGTTGTTCATCAGGCCCCCCGTAATGCAGGCGCTCGTGGAGGTTCCAGAAATTATCATCTCTCGGTTGTTTTCAAACACGAAGGGAAGATTGACGGCCAGGAGAACCCCTGGATTATTTCCGC
>JAJXZM010000537.1 GCA_021780055.1 Acidobacteriota bacterium | reverse complement strand
GATGTTGTTCCACTCGAGTTCCTGAAGTCCGCGGAGGAAATCGAAGTTGTTGATGTCCCACCGGAGATGACACTTCAGCGCGCAGGTGGCATCCCGGAGCATGCCGCGGCGCAACAGCAAAGGCTTGCGCAACTTCGAGAAATGGGGTTGTTGCTTGCGGCGGACATTGTGGACCATCAACTCGAAATGTACCTTCAACGCCACGGCGTGGAGCAGCTTTGGGGAACACAAGAACGCATCCTTGTGTGTGTCAAAGCAGGCGTCGATGCACGGCAAATGATTCAGAGTGGCCACCGCAACGCGGACCGGTTTCGCGGCGAGCTTTACGTGGTCAACGTCCGTCAGGGCCGGTCATCGTCTAAAGTTGAATCCGTGCTTGAAGAAAATCTCCTATACGCCCGAACCATCGGTGCACATATTGAGGTGCTCGAAGAGGAGGAATGGACAGCTGCCGTATTGAGGTTCGCGCATGAGCATCGGATTACCCAGATATTTATTCATCACAGCAGAAACGAAAGGTGGTCCGAACGGCTCTTCGGTAGCGCCGTTGACCGGCTGATCCAGGCCGCCGAAGGAATCGACGTCCGAGTTTTCCCGCAATAAAGGATCGAACATGCAAGAAAACGGCAAAGGGGGCCACTTGAAGCTCTTGCTCGGCTATGCAGCCGGTGTGGGAAAGACCTACCGCATGCTCGATGAAGCGCAGAAATTGAGGCAGCAAGGCATCGATGTTGTCATCGGATATTTCGAGCCGCACTCCCGCCAGGCGACCATTGAAATGACCCAGGGGCTTGAAACGATTCCGCGGCGAAAACTCCTTTATCGTGGAAGCCAGTTTGAGGAAATGGACACAAAAGCTATTTTATGCCGTCACCCGCAGGTATGCGTCGTTGACGAATTCGCACATACCAATGTTCCTGGATCAGAAAGGACCAAGCGATGGGAAGATGTCCGAGTGCTCCTGGACAACGGAATCGATGTCCTGACCAACATGAATGTCCAACATTTGGAAAGCCTGAACGATACGGTCTGGCAAGTTTCGGGAGTCCGTGTTCGGGAAACAGTTCCCGATTGGGTCGTCAAGGAAGCCGATGAAGTCGTGATGGTGGATTTGCCGCCTCAGGCCCTGCTCAATCGTTTGAGGCGAGGCGTTGTTTACCCACAAGAAAAGGCCCAGCAGGCGTTGGAGAATTTTTTCAAAGAGCCGACGCTTGTCACACTGCGAGAACTAGCCTTGCGACAAACGGCGCACGAAGTTGATATTCGTCACGAACCCCAGAGAGATTCAACGTTTGCAGGCTCGCCCCTCCTGAACAACCATGCAGGGCCATCCGGTCACACAGAAGTAGCATCAGACCGGTTGCTGATTCACATTACTGCAGATCCCTTGACTGCCGCCTTGATCCGGCGTGGCAGACGCATGGCTGATTTTCTGGACGCTGAGTGCTTCGCGGTCTTTGTCAACACAAGTTCAGGCCTACACTCACTGCCGTCTGCAGAACGCCAAATAGTGGAGAAGCAGCTGAATTTTGCACGAAACCTGCGGATTGAAACACGGATATTGGAGGGTGAAGAGGTCGCTGAAACACTCGTCAACTTCGCGCGAAGGCAGGGCATTACGCAAATTTTCCTGTTACGTGCCAAGCGGAAAAATCTGCCGACGGTGTTCGGCCGGAACCTCGTTCAGCAGGTCGTCTGGCTCGCTCGCGATATGCAGGTAACCATCGTCGCTGAACATCGCCGCTGCTGACACAGTAGCCAATTCAGCCGCCTCTGTCCATTGGCCTTTGACATTTTACCCGGTTGCCCTTATGCGATGAATCGGTGCCGCTACGGCACCCGCTTTCGATAAACCGTCTTTGGAACGAAGGAATTGCGCCCGCATCCAGTGGTCAAAACCATGAAGATTCTCTCTGTCAATGTCGGACTTCCCATGGAGATTGTGTCAAACGGCAAATCTGTCACCACAGGAATTTACAAGACTCCGGTCCACGGGCGGGTCAAGGTGGGCGAGCTGAATCTTAAGGGCGATGGCCAGGCAGACCTTTCCGTTCATGGTGGAACCAACAAAGCCGTTTATGCCTACCCTTCCGAACATTACATGTATTGGCGGCGCGAACTTCCCGGCTTGGAAATACCATGGGGCATGTTTGGAGAAAACCTGACGTTGGAGGGCCTGCTCGAAGACAACGCACACATCGGCGATCGATTTCGGATGGGAACTGCCGTCCTGATGGTTACCCAGCCACGCCTGCCGTGTTACAAGCTCGGGATCAAGTTCGGGCGGGACGATATGCCTGATCGGTTTCTCGCCAGCAGGCGCACGGGCTTTTATTTTGCGGTTGTCGAAGAAGGAAACCTCGGCGAGGGTGATACCCCTGACCCGGTTTACAGGGAAGCAAACCGTGTCAGCATCGCTGACCTCCTGCGCATCGAATATGATCAGGAGAACCCGGATGCCCAGTTAATTGAACGGGCGTTACAGGTCGAAGCGCTCACTCCAGGCTGGCGAAAACGGCTCCTGAAGAAAATGGGCAAATCCCGTCCATAGCAGGTGATTAGAATCCGGCGGCACGAATTGGGACCTCTGTCATTTTCTTTCCAGCCTTCCTGAAGTCAAAGCCAAGTTCCTCCAGACCTGGAATGTGCTCCATTCTTGAAATTACCGAGATGGCAAAGGTATAGCCGCTTGACATAGTTCGATACTTCTGGAATTATCGAATCAGTGGCAACCACACGGAACAATACTGAACAGGCCAGCCGCTACGCGGATATGTTTGCCGCCATGGGCGCCGAACCGCGCCTGCGGATCATGCAGCTTTTGCTGACGGCCCACCCGAAGGGGCTTGTTGTCGGCGAGATTCAAAGTGAACTGGGCATTCCCCCTTCCACACTCTCTCATCACCTCGACAAGCTCAAGAACGAAAATCTGGTCTGGGTGCGCCGCGAGGGCAGCTTTCTGTGGTACACGGCCAATACCGACTCTCTTCAGGAACTGATCTCATTCCTGTATGCGGAATGCTGTACGCGGAACAGGGTCATTGAACCAAGCGAACTCGTCAGCGTCGCGAGCGCCCCTACTGAAATCCGGAAAGGAAAGTAACCATGAGCGCAGAAAGTCTGAAGCAGGCAGTGAAAGAAAAATACGGGCAGGCAGCAAAGCAGGCGATAGCAGGACAGCGGTCGTGCTGCGGCCCCAGGGCGGGAAATCCCGACCCTATTACCATTAATCTCTATAACCCCTCGGAGACCAGCGAAGTACCGCAGGAAGCGGTCCTGGCGTCGCTCGGCTGCGGCAACCCAACGGCACTTGCCCGGCTGAGCCCCGGAGAAGTTGTGCTGGACCTGGGGTCCGGCGGCGGCATTGACGTTCTGCTCTCAGCCAAACGCGTATGGCCCACCGGCAAAGCCTACGGGCTGGATATGACGGACGAAATGCTGGAACTGGCGAGACAGAACCAGGCAAGAGCTGGCATTACCAACGCCGAGTTCCTGAAAGGCGAGATTGAACACATTCCCCTGCCGGACAACGCGGTCGATGTAGTCATCTCAAACTGCGTCATCAATCTTTCAGCGGACAAGGCCGGAGTGCTCCACGAGGTATTTCGGGTTCTGAAGCCGGGCGGTCGGTTTGCCGTTAGCGATATCGTCGTGCGTGGTGAAGTTCCCGCCGATATTCGGCGCAATGT
>JAJXZM010000070.1 GCA_021780055.1 Acidobacteriota bacterium | reverse complement strand
TTCCAGAGAGGGCGCTGGCCCGCAGCGATGGCCTGACCGTAAAGCATCTTCTCGGACATATACCAGGAGTCCGAATAATGCGACTCGGAGAATACAACGTCTTCATGATCGTACTGGAGGTCGGACGATTGTTCTGCCTGATTGTAATCAAACAACGTGTTGGCGAAAAACACGATGGAGGGATCCAGCTCACGCAAGGCTTTGCGGAACACCTCATCGGCGTGCGCCCAGGTCCGGTTACGGAAGCGGAGCCAGAGCGCGTACAGGGGCCCTTTCTGTGCAGGTATTTTAAGGTCGTCGGGCTTCAGACTGAGCTGGCTCGCAAGCCAACGCTCTCCGCACCGATTTACTACATATTCGCGGAAACCCTTCTGGCAGTAACGACAGTAACAAGACAATCCTCCTTCCTTCGTATGGTAGTACCCATTGTCATCCAGCATGATGGCGTCGGGATGATAGGTCTTTACAAGGTCCTCTGTGTAATGCAGCGTGTACTCGAGGCCTGGCGAATTGGGGCAGATCCACGCGTGGCCATAGTCTGTGACGGCGTTGCCATCGGCATCGATCTCTGACCAGTCGGGATGATCAGCTTCAATGCTGCCAAATTGCCATTGGGGAGCGTGGCCGCAATGCATAATGCTGGAATAGAGCATCAGCTTATAGCCTGCGCGACGGAAAGCGCTGATGGCCTCGCGGAACTGGTCTTCCGTCAAGTGATACTCTGCCGGAGTGATAGCATTGTGGGCCGGAACGGGCATCGCCATCAGGACGTTGAAGCCGAAGCGTTCCTTCAGCCTCTCAGCCCGATCTCCGACGTTCGCAAAGGCCAAGTACTGCGTTTTGCCCCATGGCTGAAGGACCCGCGCCTCACGGATCCACTCGGCAGTTGCCGTAGAGGTTGAAGGAAGGGGCAGGTCCGGAGGCACTGGCTCAAAATCGGGTTGGGGTCCCGCGGCGGAAAGATTGTGATTCTCGCCAAGAATGGCAGCCGCCGCCAAGGTTAACAGCCGGCCGTTGAAGTCTCGCCTGGAGATCACGGTGTCCCCTCCAATGTCCTAATTAAGCAGCACAGGGTATCAGACGTAGCTGAATGTTGCTAAACGTGCTTCTAGACCTAGTAGCCGGGCTGGTGGAGAAACGTCCCGCAGCGTCCTGCCACCGGCGACGAACCGCCCGTGCCGAATGAACGCGCAACCTCAAGCATAGGACTAGCTGGCGTCAGGGGCATTTGCCAGATAATCGCGCCGTTGGCGTTTCGGCAAGCTGTTTCAACACTTCTTTGCAGGACGGCGGGTTTTGGAGCCGCCGCACGGTGCCAGGATGTTTGATTTGCGTAAATGCCGCTATAAATGGGAAAGCGGCCATCGACTGCCAGCCGGGTGTTTTCGATCCAGCTTTCAAGGCCTGCGGTGGTGTCGAGGTTGGTCCACCACAGCCAGACACCGTCAATACATGCCCCATATTTTTCAGCAAGCGGGCGGGTCAGATCATAGATGGTAGGTACGAACTGCAGTTTCGGATTGATGGCCTGCTTGGCCCGGTAGATGTCACATGTGTAAGCCGGCGTGAACGTGTTCTTGCTGACCCCAGAGACGTAATCGTCAATGTTCACCCCTTTCAGATTGGGATGATGCAAGGAAAGGCGGGCCAGTTCCTGAACCCAGCGTATGTAGTCGCGGTTGAACGGAGGCGAATCACCTCCCTCGCTGGGCGGGATCAAAATGGCCCAGACGTCAATTCCGGCAGACTGTGCCGCGGCGACAAATTCTTTAAAGCTCTCCCAGTCGAACGGCTTCGTGCCGTGTTCGCGTTCCCGCCAGATTAGTGCACCGTAGCAGCCCGCGCCAATCTGCTTCAGGATTCGAATCGTGGCAGCGGAGTCGATCGAACCATCCGAGCCCACGACCGGCGGCGACCAGATACAGGGCGTGGAACCCATTGCGTGCCAGTTGATCTCGCGCTTCGGATGGGACATTTGTCCGGCAAAAATGTTGCTGGAAGCTTCCACCAAAATGGCTGACAGAAGGAGAACAAACATAAAGTACCGCATCGCTAAACCACGCCTCTCTGACGGTGTCGTGCCGGGATTTGTGTTTTGTGCCGCAAGCCGCTGATGCAAAGTCATTTTATTACCTCGAGGTTTATGCTGTAACACTCTTTAGGATTCCGTGCTTTCCAAAGATAAGGTCAAATATCACCTTCACGCCGGCCATTAACCTTCTCCGCAACGGTTCCCTTTTTCAGCCGCGCCTGTAAAATGGCCATGTCGCAGGAGAGTGGTAAGGCCCGTTGCGAAGCGCCTCCGCCAGTTCATGGTCAATAACTCCCGCGTGGAAAAGCACCTGGCCCGGCGCACCGATTTCGCGAGCCAATTCAATTTCTTTCAGCACCGTATCAGTGGGAATATTTTTATCAGGGTGGCCGCTCCACCGGATACCAACACCCGCGACGACAGGTCCATCTCTCCCCACGCCCTTCACCACCATGGATAGCCTCTTCCGGAACTCGTCAACGTTTGGGGTATAAACCTGGGCGGCATAAAAATCGAGCCATCCCATGCGGACCCATCGCGCCCAATCGCGCCCCAGGAGCCGACGCTCCCGCCGCCAGTCATAGCCGCCGTTCGCCGAAAAATAAAGAAGGGGATGGTCTCGACGGATCGTCTGATAGAGTTCTGCCATGAAGGCGCTTGTGCCCAGGCAGCGGAAGTCCTGTGCTTCAAGGCTGTCAAGGTGCTCTTCGAGCTTCCTGGCGTAAAGCTGCTGGAATGTCTTGCGGCAAAGACTGCACACACAATTCCCGGGATAGTCATAACCGGGTTCCTCAATGTGAATGCCGGCAAGCCGGGGATACCGTTTCAGCGCTCCTTCCAGCAGGCGCAGTTGCCATTTGCGTGCTGCTTCATGCTGCGGGCACACATCGTGCTTTCGGTTTTGGGAGGAGAGAGGGACGTCCAGACGGTCCATTTCCCATTGCGGCTTCTTTAGAAATCGGTCCCACAGGGATGAGTGCGCTCCCTCTCTGGCAACGGGGTAATCCGGGAGGAATTCATCGATTCTGACGGCGGCCCAGTCCGGATTGCCGCCGACTTCGGGATCAAAATCCGGGCTGTCTGCCGCGCGGTAGTCGGTAAAGGAATACCAAAGGTGGACAGGCAGATTTCTTGCGCGGGCTTCCTGAATCAGATGACCGAGTGCGTCCCATTGCGCCTGGGGATGGGACCTGGCGTAACGAGGATGGGTCAAGCCAACGAGGAAGCCACTGGTTGCCCATGCCAGCAGCATGTTGAGGCGGGCATCGGAAAGCCGCTCGATCGTTTCGTGAATCTGTTTCCTGCCAGTTATGGGGTCGGGGGAGAACTGCTCAGTTTCGACCCAAACGGCCCGGAGTTCCGTCTTCTCAACCCCCTCCGCGTTTGTTCCGGCCGGAGCGCCGGCCAAACTTAGCATCGAAACCAGTTCTGAGATGAATGTTCGTCTATCGGTTGGCATTGGACATGGAACTAGCCCCTCCGTGCAGAGCAACAGCCTTTCGGAGAGAAAATCTGGATTTTGGCAGCCTGATGCTTTATCTCTAGCAGGCTGATGAAAAAGTCGGGATTTCTGTCTTTTTTAACAATGCCCGATGAGGTATAACCTATTTGAAGGATTTCAAAGGAGGATACCTCATGCGTGGTGATGATCTTCAGCAA
>JAJXZM010000509.1 GCA_021780055.1 Acidobacteriota bacterium | reverse complement strand
CGGCATCGGGCGCGGCATTCCGCTGTCCAATACCAATCAGCTCTGGGGGCTGGCGTGGGGCTCACTGGTCTTTGGTGAATTGGCGGGTCGCGGCTCGGCAGCGCAAGTGATGGTGGTGACCGGGTCTGTAGTGATGATCCTGGGCGCGCTTGCCATCAGCCAGGCTGAAGCTCCCGCCTCGGAACACGCCGCATGGAGCGAGGCGATTGAAAGCGAGTGCGACCGCTACGGTCTCAACCACGACGAGGTTTTCCGCGCCCAGGCAGGCGAAGACGTGATGGCCGACCGTTCGCACGGCTGGAGATGGTGGGATTTCGCCATCGTCGCCGTGGCTGTTGGGATTTTTGTGTGGCTCGCCCATGGAACCACTCGCCCGCCCATCGAGATGCATCCTGTCTGGATCGTTGTCCTGCTTGTCGCCACCCTCGGCCTGCTTGTCGCCGGCGCCATGTTGCTCTGGAAGCGCACAAGATTTTCGTAGGGCGCGGCCTGCTTTACTTTCATTCGCTACAACAAAAGTGCGGGAGGAATTTCTTTCAAGGCAGGATGTGGCAGGAGCTTGCTTTGATGAGGAGGTAGATTTCCACGCCCGGTGAGAGTTCCAGCGCATGCTCGGCCTGCGGAGTGATCCTCACTTTTAGATCGATGCCGCAGTCGGCGACAAGTTCCACACTCTCTCCATCGCGCAGCAGGTGCTTGACGCTTCCCGCAATCATGTTGCGGGCGCTGGTGCGGTTGATGCGCTCGCGCGAAATAATGATGTCTTCCGCCCGGATGCCGAGTGTGACACGCGTGCCTTCGGCAAGCTGGACGCCCGGGATGACCATCCTGCACTGGCCGAGGTCAACGATGCTGATGCCCTCTTCCGGCTGATGTGCGGCGACCTGTCCCACCAGGATGTTTTCCGTCCCCACCACGCGAGCCGCCGGAACGTTAAGCGGCGCGTTGAAGATCTCCAGAGGTTTCCCCTGCTGGACGATGCGGCCCTCCGCCATCAGCAGCAGATGGTCGCCGATGCGCACGGCGTCCGCCGGGCTATGCGTGACATAAAGAAACGGAATTCCGGTCTTGCGCTGCACCTCGACCATCTCGTCCAGAAGGCGCGAACGCGTTGTGACATCCACGGCTGAGAGCGGTTCATCCAGCAGCAGAATGGCGGGGTCTGAGGCGAGAGCGCGGGCCAGCGCCACGCGCTGCTGCTCGCCGCCAGAAAGTTCGGCCGGCCGCCGGTCGGCGGCGTTATCCACGCCAACCAACTTGAGCATATCGTCAACGTGCCGCCGGCGTTCGTGGTCGTGGCGGGACTTCGCTCCGTAAGCAACATTTTCAGCAGCGGTCAGGTGGGGAAACAGCAGGTAGTCCTGAAACACGAAGCCCACTCGGCGCTTCTGAATTGCGAGGTTTACGCGCATGCCGGACTCGAAATAGACTGAATCGCCCAGCGAAATTCTTCCCGCGTCCGGCGTCACCATTCCGGCAATCGATCGAAGCGTGGTCGTCTTGCCCGACCCTGACGCGCCAAACAGCACCGTAATGCCCTGATTGGCGGAAAAGGCGGCATCGAGCGCGAAACCGGCGCGGCCGTTTGAGGCAAACTGTTTTTTGATGGCGACGTTGAGCATGGTTTAAGCGGCCTTCGGCGGACGGGTCAGAACGTTGGTCAGGTAGATTACCGCAATCGAGGTGAGAGTGAGGATCACCGCCATGATCTGCGCCTTCTGGTCGTCGCCGGAAATAAACGCTTCGTAAATGGCCAGCGGCATGGTCTGCGTTTTGCCGCGGATGTTTCCCGCCAGCATCAGCGTGGCGCCAAACTCTCCCAGCGCCCGCGCAAAGCTGAGCACCACTCCCGCCAGAACGCCGCGCGAAGCAAGCGGCAGAGTGACGCGGAAAAACGTCTCGAACTCGCTCTTGCCCAGGCTGAAGCTGACCAGTTCATAGCGCCGGTCAATGGATTCCAGCGCCGCACGCGCCGACTTCACCATCAGAGGCAGAGCCATCACGCCCGCGGCAATGGCCGCAGCTTCCCACGTAAAGGCCACGGTCCAGCCTGTGAGTGCAAAGAGATATTTCCCCAGCAGACCTCGCCGCCCGAGCAGAAGAATCAGGTAGTAACCGGTTACCGTAGGCGGCAGCACCATCGGAAGTGTCACCAGTGAATCGAGTGCTTCCTTGCCGCGAAATTCCCGCCGTGCCAGAAGAAAAGCCAGCGCCGTGCCCGCGAGCGCGACCGCCAGTGTCGCGACGCTCACCACCAGCGCCGATAATTTGAAAGCCGACCAGATCATTGCCCCTTGACCGCCAGGAAGCCGTCGTTTTTCAGAATGTCCTGCCCCTCCGGACTGAGGACGAGCTTGATAAATTGATTTGCGGCTTCCGGATGCGCACAGCCTTTGACGGCAGCGATCGGATAGCGGACCGGACCGTAAGTTCCCTCGGGCGCTTCGGCCACCTGCCGGACCTCGCCGTTCGCGATCCCCACGTCCGTTGCATACACAATGCCCGCGCTGACTTCGCCGCGCATCACGTAATCGAGCACCTGGCGAACGTCTTCGGCAAAGATCAGGCGCGATTGCAGGCTGGGCCAGAGGTCGAGATGCTCGATCGCCTGCCGGGCGTAAAACCCGGCCGGAACGGTTTTGGGATTGCCAAGGGCAAGCCGCTTCACTTGCGGGCTGCCGAGTTGCCGGAAGGAATCGAGTTTGAGTCTTGAGTTTGCAGGAACAACCAGCACCAGCGCATTGCCGGCGAAGTCGGCGCGCGTGTCGGTCTCAATCAGTGCCTGCGACTGGAGTTGGTCCATTTCCTTTTCGCCCGCGCTGGCAAATACGTCAACCGGCGCTCCGGCCTCGATCTGCTTTTCCAGGTTTCCTGAGGCGCCAAAGCTGAAATCCACTTTGGTGCCTGTGCGGGCCGTGTAGAGTTTGGCAATTTTCACAAAGGCATTTTCCACGCTGACCGCAGCCGACACCACAATGGTTTTGGGCCCCGATCCGCCCTGGCGCGGCCGGGCGCCGCAGGATGAGAATGCAATCACCAGAACGACGATCAACAGCGTTGTTCCGATTTGTCTTGTTTCTTTCATCATGAGTTGATGAGTATTGGTTCTCCCTGCCTTGCAGCTCTGGCTCCCGCTGCCGCCTGCGACGCTCAGGAAGATTTCCAGTTGGGCCGGATGATCATCACTTCCGTGGCTTTGATCAGGGCTGCTACCGTGTCGCCCATTTTGAGTCTCAGGTCAAGGCAGGCATCGCGGGTGATGACGGAAGTAACGATTTGGCCGCCCACGTCGAGCGACACCTTGGTCAGCAGGCCGATGGTCTTGAGCCCGACTATCCGGCCCACCAGTTGGTTCCTACCGCTGATGAATTCCTGAAGACCCGTCCCAAATTCCGGCCGCCCTTTCGACAACTGCGGACGGGCGCGCGGGGCCGTCTGCTGCTGGCGTCCCTGCTGGAACAACAGGCGGTCGATTTCCGATTGTGCGATGCGATGGTGGCCGCCAACGGTTTTGACCGTGCGGAGCTTGCCACGGTAGATCCACTGTTTCACGGTGGGATAGCTGACCCCAAGCCGCTGGGCCGCTTCGCGAACGCTCAAATAATCCATATCTGAAATTATCCGTCTCTATATGATTTCAGATTGCCAATATAGACGAATCTATATTACTAATCAAGCGAGGATTTTACAGAGCGTGGGCGGTGCGTCTGTTCCATGGTCTGGAAGGTATGCGCCCCAGGGATTCTGGAAGGAACCGGGACTTGTTGAACGAGGGTCTTTCAATTCGCGTGGTGCACACGTCCGAAACACTGCGATATGTGCGCCAGCGATAAATTTTCATGCTGAGCGGTGCGAATCCTCCCTCCGTTTCCATGAAGAAATGCTGGGATCCTTCGCTCCGCTCAGCATGACAAACGCAGGAAGAGCATCTGTCGCTATTTCGCCGGTCCCTCTGGATAGGCGGGCAGGTCCGGGGGCCGTGGCGGCAGCTTCTTCGGGTGCTCCTTGATCTCCTGCATCAGCACCTCGATGCCTTTTTCGAGCTGCGGGTCCTGGCCTTTGACGACGAGGTCGGGTCGATTATCCACTTTGATGTCGGGCTCCACGCCGTAGTTCTCAATGGTCCAATGACTCTCGAGGTTATAGAGCGAGAATTCCGGCCGCGTGAAGTATCCGCCGTCGATTTCCGGAATGTAGCCGCGAATGCCGCGCACGCCGCCCCAGGTGCGTTCGCCGATCACCGGGCCCAGCTTGTACTTCTTGAAGAAGTAAGTGAAGTAATCGCCGTCGGATGCCGTGTATTGGTTACTCAGGCAGACCATGTATCCGTTGAAAACATTTTCGGGAATGGTATCGCTTTCAAAGTTGCGCGCGGCCTCCATCCCCACCAGGATGCGGCGCAGGTGTTCCAGGATGATCTGGTCCACGAACCCGCCGCCGTTGTATCGGATGTCAAAGATGATGCCCTGTTTCCGGATCTGCGGGAAATACTGCCGGACGAATTCATTCAGCCCGGCGTCTTCCATGTCCGGCAGGTAAACGTAACCCACCTTGCCATCGGTTGCCTTGTCGACCTTCTCGCGGTTGGCCTCAATCCAGTTGAGTTCGCGCAGGTTCAATTCGCTGCTGATCGGCTTCACCATCACATCCCACGCGCCCTCGGTGGTCGGCTTGCTGTTGACGGTCAGAGTAACGTCCTGGTTCGCCGTGTTAACAAACAGTGCGTAAGGGTTCTCCGGAACGCGCAAAGGCCTCCCGTTCACCGCCAGCAGGTAGTCGCCTTCTTTCACCTTCACTCCCGGCTCGGTGAGCGGAGAGCGGACTGACGGGTCCCAGTTCTGGCCCGGATAGATTTTCTTGAAGCGATAGTAACCGCTGGCCGTGTCCACTCCGAAATCGACGCCCAGCAGTCCGACGTTCACGGGACGGAGATTGGGGAAGTCGCCGCCGCCCACGTAGGTGTGCGAATTTCCAAGCTCGCCGATCATTTCACTGATGATGTAATTCAGATCATAGCGGTCGGCCACGTAGGGCAGCAGCGCCGCGTACTTTTCTCTCTCTTTGGCCCAGTCAACGCCGTTCATCGACTTTTCGAAGAAGTAGTCGCGTTCCTGCCGCCAGACGTCGTTGAAGATCTCCTTCCACTCCGCCGGGGGATCGACATCCATTTGCATGGAGGCCATGTTCAGCGCGCCTGCGCCGACGTGTTGAGGTCCTTTTTCGGGGGGTTTGGCGTCAATAATGCCGTAGGTGCGCGCTCTGCCGCCTTCCGCAAACAAGTCATTGGCGCCGGGCAGTGGAGTCTGGGGGCCGGAATAGAGCAGCTTCTTGCCGTCGAATGAAAGCGTGTAGTTGGTGGCTCCGGCCAGCAGCACGCTGTCCTTACGCTTGTCCATGTCAAAAACGTGGATTGCAGGAGGCTCGCCCGGAAGTGGGCCGCTCAGTCCCATCGTTGGCATGGACACGTAGAAGACGTTTTCCTTGTTGGCCTGCAGGTCCTGGTAATTTCCGGAAGGAACAGGCACGCCAACAACACGCCCTTCGATTCCGGCGAGGTCGATCCGGAAGTTCTTGAGAGCCTCTTCCTCGGATTTCTCCTTCTTCTCGGCTTCTGCTTTCGTTTCTGCAGCCGACTTGGGTTTTTCTATCGCGGCTTCATCGCTTCTGGGAGCGAAAGGCGAAGGCAGATCAGCCCGCAGGGTGACAACGTAGATCCCCGTGGCTTCGGGGTTTGAGAATTCCGTGTCGTAGACTCCCAGCACTTCGTTGTAAGTGCGGTTGGAGAAGAAGTAGAGATACTTGCCGCCGGGATCGAACGCCGGGTTCCAGCTGTTGGTGAAGCTGGATGTCACCGGCGTGATTTTCTTGTCCGCGAGCGAGTAAAGATAGATCGCGTCGTTCTGGTTGTCCGCAGCTTTGGCGTAGGCCACCCACTTGCTGTCCGGCGACCACGCGTAATCCGTGAGGTCGGCGTATTTGCCCTGGTCGATCAGGACAGGCTTCTTATCGTGAATGTCCACGTAGTAAAGGTGCAAAGTCGAGTCGGCGTAGAGCAGCCTGGTGCTGTCCGGCGACCATACGGGCTGCAGCAGAAAGACATTGTTGGTGGTGGTGATCTCGGTTTCCGTGCCCGACTGCTTCTGCGGCCGGATGTAAAGCTGGTTTTCGCCCGTGCGGTCTGAAATGTAAGCCACCCAGCGGCCGTCGGGTGACCATGTTGCATATCTTTCCTGGACGCCCGGCGTCTGGGTCAAATCGCGAATGGTGCCATGCTCGGCGGGCACGGTGAAAACGTCGCCGCGCGCGGTAAACAGGGCTCGCTTGCCGTCGGGCGATAGATCAAAAGCAGTGATCAGCTTGGCAACGTTCTCCCAGCGGCGCCGCATCTGGTCGCGGTCGCCGGGCAGATAGATCGTCAGCTTGCGGTCTTTCTGGGTCTTCAAATCGTAGATGTAAAGGTAGCCGCCATTCTCGAAAATGATGGAATCCGGCCCCAGGCTTGGCCAGTTCACGTCATATTCGGTAAAGTGCGTGAGCTCGGTGACTTTCTTCGTGCCGAGGTCGTAGCTGTAAAGATTCATCCGCTTTTCGGGGCCGCGGTCGGAAGTGAAGTAGATCGTATTCCCGTGCCACATCGGGAAGGTGTCAGAGCCTTTGTAATCCGTGATCTGCTCAACGGTGTTGGCCTTCAGGTCATAAAGCCAGATGTCTTGCGCCATGCCGCCCAGGTAGCGCTTGCGGGCGCGGAAGTTCCGGAAGATGCGGTTATAGGCGATCTTGGTTCCATCGGGCGAGAAGCTGGTCAGGCCGCCTTTGAGCACCTGGAAAGGCTCGGGAAGGCCGCCGTCAATGCTAATGCTGTAAAGCTGTCCGAACCAGGTGTTGAACGTCGTGCGGCGGGAGAGAAAGAGAATGCGCTTGCTGTCCGGATACCAAGTGATCACCTCGTTGTTCGGTCCCATGCGCTCCGGAACGTTTCCAACGTCCGGCAGGTAAGTCAACTGGCGCGGCTGGCCGCCCTCGCTCGGCATCACATAGACGTTGAAATTGCCGTCGTATTGCGCCGTGAAGGCGATCCATTTGCCGTCAGGAGAAAACTTGGGAAACAGTTCAAGCCCCGGGCTGGTCGTAATTCTTCGCGCGATTCCTCCGGAAGTTGAGGCGAGCCACAGGTCGCCCGCATAGCTGAAGACAACCTTGTTCTTGTAAACGTCAGGAAAACGCATCAGCCGGCCTTCGGGCATCTCCTGCCCAAAGCAAACCGAAGTCAATCCAAGAAGTGCGATAACAAGAATACCTCGTAAGAAACGCATTAATATTCCCTCCGCTTCATCATTATTCCGTTCAAGGGTCGCCACAGTCAGCTCTTTCCTGGCCGTGGGCCTTTTCTGTAGCGGCGGTGTCTCGGGTTTGTGGAGTCCGGTGGTTTGAATCGGACCTCACCGCCAGCCTTTGGCAGCAGCACAAGCCCAACCACAATCAGAACACCGATTGAGGGTGGCTGCCTTGCGCTACCTGTCCAGAAAACAATAACCAGCCATTGTAATCCTTTGTGGCGGCAAAAGAGCAATTTTAGAATCTCGAATGTGGGGCCTTTTGCAGGGGGGAAATAGGAGGCTCTCTTCTACAGCACACTGGGATTCGGCGCGCTCGATTGCCGACCGGAGCCTGCGTCCATAGCTCCGCTGATTGCGCGCGATCGCCGGCGCTCTATAGGCCGGCCCATCAACGGCTGTGCGGCAGAAATGAACCGCCCGGTGTAATGCATCTGGGCGTGCAAATCGAACGCTGCCTTATCTCCGCACGAGGAATGGATGCCGAACGCGGCGGGCTCGCCGACGGACCCAAACGTCCGGATGTTGAGGCATATTTTTCCGCTGCACGTCAGTTCAACCACGCGCAACAACTCCTCGCGAAACTCCGCGCCTTGCCTGGCAATGAGTCAAACCGAACCAGAGACTGAAAAGACAGCCGGTGCCTCTTGCGTGCAAGGGCAGCAGGAGCACCGCAAGTGGTCCGGCTATCGAGTGGAGGAGGTTCCCGTCATCACTGGCCGCAAATAAAGGAGCCCCGACCGTGACACCGCACTAGGATATATCGCTCTTACGCCGGAAGGACGCCGGAGACTAAGGCCGGAGCAGTTGCGTGACGGGGACGAAATTCTTAAATGGTATAATCTGCGCGCTGGGATTCGAGTTGGGGCGTTGCGGTATTGCGTTGGCGCAAGGCTCCGGAGAAGCAGGCAACGATTTCAGGGCCCGGAGACTTCCAAGCCCGCACGATTCTAGCTAAACAAGTAAGGACACACCCAATGGCACCTGCCAAGTCACTTACAAGAACTGAAGTTCGAGTTGCCCTCGCGCTAACAACAGCACTGGTTTTGGCGTTGGTGCTGGCCAATGCCTTCCTCTTTGACCCGAGGGGGTTCGACTTTTCCGCTATGTACACGGGCGGCCTTATTCTGCGCCGCGATGGAGCTTCCGAGCTCTATGATCTTGCGCAACAAGCCAAAGTTGAGAAGAGTCTCTTCGGGAGGCCGAACCTCCTGCCGTATGATCATCCGCCATTTGAGGCACTTTTTATTGCTCCAATAACGAAGTTCAATTACCGGACGGCCTACGCGTTATGGGGTGTGGCCAATGTGCTGCTCCTGTTGCTCTTTCAGCATCTATTCAGGCCTTTCGCTCCTGTTCCCCGCCGATGTTTGCACTATTTTATGCTTTGTTTCCTCTTCTTCCCCGTTTGGGTGGCCCTTATGCAAGGGCAGATGGCCATACTCCTCTTAGTCCTGTTTTCGCTGACCTTCATCCATCTTGAACGCGGCCACGACTATCGGGCCGGCTTTTTTATAAGTCTTGGCCTGTTCAAATTTCCAATTGTGCTTCCTTTTGCTCTGATATGTTTTCTCCGCGGCAAGTGGAAACTGATGATGGGCTTTGCTGCGGGGGCTCTCTTGCTGGGAGGGGCGTCTCTGATTGCGGTCGGGCCCGACGGAATTCTTGCTTACGTACACGTCCTTTTCGACGCGCTCAGGAATAATGCAGACCCGGCTTTCGTCCAGATTACACGTGACTTGCCGACGCTGCGAGGCTTTTTGGCGACCATCATGGTTCCGTGGGCTGGCCACAGTTGGATCGAAGCAACAGCCATAATTTCCGCAGCGATTATGATACTTGTTACGGCGTCCCTCTGGCGGCGGCATGACAGGCTGCCTCGCGGGGGTGAGTCCCGTATGATGTTTGCTGCGGCGCTGGTTGTTTCGCTGGTTACCTCTCCCTATGCACTAACGCATGACTTGTCCCTGATGCTCATTGCGATATTGCTGGTGGTCGGGTCACAAGAGTGGTCAACCAAATCATCCAAATAGCATCGTTCCTATTTCCTGTGCTCCTGTGCTTTGCATTAGCTGTGCTCTCTCTGGCGGCCGGAAGGCTTCGACTCTCAGCCAGCCGGGAATCTGGTGAATGTCAACAGCCTGTCAATTAGCTGTAAGAACGGGTCGGCGCTACAACCGAACACGGGCGATGCCTGACGATCACCACGGTGCGGCAAGCAGACCCTCGGGACGGCCGAGGTTTTCTTTAGTTGGCGAGAGGGTAGAGGCTTTTCTATACAAAGTGAATCCATACCCTCTCGTCCTGTAGAGACCCGGATATTGCACTGACTCCCCGAGGCTACATAGTTGAACGATTGACAGGTTCTTGGCTGGGTCTGATTTTCGCGACTGAACAACCAGCGGGAGACAACGAAGGGGTGTGATAATCATCACAATTTTGGGCCCGACCCGAGTACTCCGGTACAGGCTGGCCATGGGATTTACAGGACGGGCCGGGGAGCAACCTCGACGAACTGCCTGCGGAAATCTTTGAGCCCCATTAACCTGGTTGTTGCAAATAATGGCTTTTGCGGTAAGATGGCACGATCATCTTGGGTTGGACCTTAACCCCTTGGAGGGAGCATCGATGGGAAAGACATTAAACCGCCGGAACTTCCTGGGTGCTACGCTGGCTGCTGTGCCGAGTGTGGCATACTTAAGAGCGGCGACAACCTCAAGAGCTATGGGCTGGAAACTGGGAATCATTGCCGACGAAATCAGTGAGAATTTTGAAGAGGCGCTGGACTTTATCTCGCATTACGACCTCGGCTACTGCGAGCTGCGCGAAATGTGGAAAAAGAACATCATGAACCTCACGCAGGCCGAGCTCGATCGGGCCAGGAGTTTGGTGCAGAAGCATCACCTGAAGGTGACGGACATCGGCTCACCCGTTTTCAAATACAACCTGCCGCAAATGCCGACGCGCAACGAGAAACGGGACACATTCCGGGCTGATTTTACAGACCAGGACACCGATCACCTGCTGCAGGAATCGTTCAAGCTGGCCAGATTCTTCGGGACGCACAAGGTTCGCGTTTTCAGCTATTGGCGCGTGCGGGAACCTGAAAAAGCGTATCCATACGTGCGCGACCGGCTGGCCAAGGCTGCCAAGGTGGCGGGCGAAAATGACATTGTCCTGATTCTTGAAAATGAACACGAATGTAATGTTGGCACCGGGAAGGAACTGGGCCGGGTTCTCCGCGATGTCAATTCGCCCTATCTCCGCGGAAACTGGGACCCGGGCAATGCCGCCATGCTGCACGAAGTTCCTTACCCCGACGGGTACAACCACGTGAAAGGATTGTTCCCGCACATGCACATCAAGGATGTCAAGAAGGGGCCCGGTGGCAAACTGCTATGGGCGCCTGTGGGCGGCGGTTTTATCGACTGGAAGGGCCAATTCGAGGCTCTGCGCCGCGACAAGTTTGAAGGCGACATGTCCCTTGAAACGCACTACCGGCGTCCTGACGGAAACAAGGTGGAAAGCACTCGGGAATCACTGCTGGGCTTGTTTAATGTAATTAAGGAAACGGCCTGACCGGCAACGCTTCCAGGCGAAACGGGGTAGTGTTCGGACAGGCAAGAGTAAAACGGAGCGGCTCCGTCGATCGCGGTTCCCGGGAGGGGGCCGTCAGCTGGTGACGATAAATGACGGGGGAGTCAGGGGTTGCTTCAGTCTGAGTGAAACCGCGACAGAAGAATCATGTTTTCATCGCGTACAGACTGGCTTCTGGCACCCAACCGTCTGACCCGCCAACTTGAGGAGCGGCGGCAGCAGGGTCTTCCTGTCCTTGACCTTACCGAATCGAATCCCACCCGTTGCGGTTTTGCGGCAGAACCGGAAGTCCTGAAGTCACTTCAGGACCCGCGTTCGCTGACCTATGAACCTGATCCTCGCGGGCTACTGCGCGCGCGTCAGGCCGTTTGCGAATACTACGCGGCCCGCGGCGTAAGCCTGCGCCCGGAGCAGATTTTTCTGACCACCAGCACCAGTGAAGCCTACACCTACGTTTTCCGGTTGCTGGCGGACCCCGGAGACAAGGTTCTTATCCCGCAGCCGAGCTACCCTCTTTTTGATTTCCTCGCCGGCATCAATGATCTTGAGGTTGTTTCATACCCCCTGCATTACTCAGAGGATTGGTGTATAGACCTGGACGAGATGCGCAATGGATGGGTACCTCGTGCGAAGGCCGTGATTGTGGTTCATCCCAACAATCCCACGGGATCGTTTGTGAAGTCGAGCGAGTTTGATTTTCTCGCCGAGTACTGCCGTCAGAACGATGGGGCTCTGATTGCTGACGAAGTTTTTGCTGATTATGTTTTGGAGGCCGCCGACGATCGTGTCCTCTCGCATGCGTCCACATCTGAGGTGCTGACTTTTACGCTGAGCGGCCTGTCAAAGATCTCGGCCTTGCCGCAGATGAAACTTGGCTGGGTGGTTGTGAGCGGCCCGAAGGGGCAATTAGAGACAGCGCTCGAACGGCTGGAGGTTATTGCTGACACGTATCTTTCCCTCAGCGCTCCGATTGCCCACGCGCTGCCTGCCCTGCTTGAGTACCGAAAGAAAGTTCAGCCCAGGATTACGGAAAGGCTGAAGTCCAATTTGAACTGGCTGGATCAGAAAACAATCTCCTGCCAGCAGGTCACGCGTCTCAAAGTTGGGGGCGGCTGGTATGCGGTTATGAAAGTGCCAGAAACCGCAAGCGATGAGGATTGGGCGGTGGATCTGTTGGCCAGCGACGGCGTTCTGGTTCACCCTGGCCATTTTTATGATTTTGCCGATGACGGCCACCTTGTCCTGAGCTTGCTGACTGAAGAATCAACCTTCCAGGAAGCGACGGGCAGGATTCTAGCGCGCATTTCGAAAAGCAGTTAGACTGATAACGAGTCAGCGCAGACACGGGAAGAAACCAAGAACATCATGACCGATGATAACGGCACAAAACCGAACTTTGGAGGTCTGGAGGTTGCCGCCTTTGAGAGCCGAAGGGCTGAGGAGATTGCGAAACTTATTTCGCGCTGCGGAGGCCTGCCCCGCGTCGGCCCCAGCATGAGGGAAATTCCGCTGGAAGATAATCCGGCAGCATTCGAATTTGCAGAGAAACTTCTTGCCGGAAAACTTCAAGGTGTCGTCTTTATGACCGGTACTGGCACGCGCGGATTGTTCGAAGCTCTGCAGTCGCGTTACGCAATTGAAGAGATCGTTCACGGGCTCTCGACCACAACGGTTGTAGTGCGGGGACCGAAGCCTGCGCAGGTTCTGCGGGAGTACGGCGTGCCCATCACGATTACTGCCCCCGAGCCGAACACTTGGCAGGAAGTCCTTCAGGAACTGGATGAGAATCCCCGCAGCTTCACGTTGAAGGGCAGCACCGTGGCTGTGCAGGAATACGGAGAACCCAACGAGGTTTTTCTTGAGGAACTGAGGTCGCGCGGCGCACTGCCGTTGCGGGTGCCGGTGTATCGCTGGGCGCTTCCCGAAGACCTCGGCCCGCTGCGAGAAACTTTGAACGCCATTCTCCAGGGCCGTGTGAGGATCGCGCTTTTCACCAGCCGCAACCAGGTGTCGAACGTCCTTCACGTTGCGGCCGAACAGGGCGATAGGGAAAAACTGCTGGAAGCGTTGCGGCGATCAGCGGTATGTTCCATCGGCCCCACTTGCAGCAGTGCGCTGGTGGCGGCGGGCATTCAGGTTGACGTTGAAGCGTCGCCTCCCAAGATGGGAGTGCTGGTTCTTGAAGCCGCGCGCCATGCCGCAGAGCTGCTTTGGCAGAAAGACGCCGGCGTGCAGGTCTCAGCGGCAGCGGCCGGTTCCGGAGGGCTGGGGGCGAACGTCGCTACGAGCGCCACCGTGATGGAGCCGGCGCTGGGCCAGTCACCCTACGTTGCTACGGACGCATTGAAAAATTCGCGGTTTATGAAGGCTTGCCGTCGCGAGTCTGTGGACGCAACGCCGGTCTGGCTGATGAGGCAGGCGGGACGTTTTATGAAGGAGTATCGCGAACTCCGTGCGCGCGTTCCATTTCTCGAACTCTGCAAGAACCCGGACCTGGTGGCCGAAGTGACCGTCGGCGCTGCACGCAAGCTTGGAGTGGATGCGGCAATTATCTTCGCTGACCTCCTGCTCATTATTGAACCTCTCGGGCTTGAACTTGAATACGGCAAGGGAGATGGGCCGATGATCCGGCCGGCTGTTCGCGAATCCAGCGACGTTGACCGGTTGCGGAACGTTGAGCCGGAGGAATCTCTCGCTTACCTTTATGAGGCCATCCGCCGGACGCGGGCCGCGCTGCCGCCTGACATGCCGCTGATCGGTTTTGCCGGCGCGCCATTTACAGTGGCTTCCTACATGATCGAGGGCGGAGCTTCCAGGAATTTTCGCCATACGAAGACCCTGATGTATCGCGATGAGGGGGCTTGGCGCGCTCTGATGGAGCGGCTTTGCCGTGAAATGGCCAAGTACGTGAACGCGCAAATCAAGGCGGGCGTTCAAGCGGTCCAGATTTTCGATTCCTGGGTCGGCTGCCTGGGTCCCGAAGATTACCGTCGGTTCGTTTTGCCTTACACGCGCCTTCTGGTTGAGGGGATTACCCCAGGCACGCCCGTGATTCATTTTGGGACCGGCACCGGAATGTTTCTGGAAGAGATGCGCGATGCCGGCGGTGACATTATCGGGCTCGATTTTCACGTGGAACTTGGCAAGTCGTGGGACCTGCTGGGAGATGGCGTGGGTGTGCAGGGCAATCTGGATCCCGTAGCGCTTTACGCCGATTTGCCCTTCATCCGGCAACGCGTGCAGGAAATTCTGGATCAGGCGGCGGGGCGCCCTGGACACATTTTTAATTTGGGCCACGGAATTCTGCCAGACACGCCTGAGGAAAACGTTATTGCTCTGGTAAAGATGGTACATGAGTTGAGTGCGCGCCGGAATTAACAGTTGGGGCAGACAGGTTCCTGAGCATTCGAGGTTGAGTTGCAGATGGAGAATTCAAAGCCGATCAACCATTCGCGGTGGGCCGTTCTGTTACTTGCTCACGGCGCTCCCGACCGCCTGGGTGACATTCCACAATTCCTGCTGAACGTACGTGCCGGGCGCGGTTTGCCGGAAAAAGTTGTGCAGGAGATCATCCAGCGGTACGCCGGGATCGGCGGAAGTTCGCCGCTGCTCCGAATCACAAAGCAGCAGGCGGAGGATCTGCAAAGGGTCCTGGGGCTGCCGGTTTACGTGGGGATGCGCAACTGGAAACCCTATATTGAAGAGGCCGTGCGCAAGCTGGCAGAGGACGGAGCGGGCCGGGTTGTGGCCATCTGCCTGGCTCCGCAGAATTCGCGCACCAGTATTCAAC
>JAJXZM010000132.1 GCA_021780055.1 Acidobacteriota bacterium | reverse complement strand
GGCTCACGGACGTCTTCAGGCGGCTCCCACACGCCGTTTGTATTCATCCACACGCCCATCGTGGAGAGCATCAGCCGGTTCACCTGAATGGGCTGTGGTTCGTACACCGAGTTGGAAACAGTCGTGATGGTGGGATCGGAAGAGAGCCTGACAATCTCGTACCGCTGCCGGGCGTTGATGGTCGGAGCCGCAAACGGGGTCGAATCAGTCTGCGGTGCGGGCAGACATCCTGCCTGGTAATCCGTCGCCCAGACCGCGCGCACCGTCCTGTAATAGTCGTCCTGCTCGTCAACCGTTCCCTGCTGAAATCTGACACCGAGTCGCGTGTGCCAGAGCTCGGTGGCTCCGGAATGTTCAACGGGTTTTAGTGAGTGCGCCCAGCCCGCGTAATAGCTCGGTGAAAGGACCATCCGATACGGAACTTCGAGCGCAGTCTGGAAAATCTCCGGTTCTTTTACCCGGTCGAGTTGAATCAGCAGGCCATGCGCAAGCTGCATCTCCCTCTGCGCCAGCATGGCCGACTGGCGGTTCTTTTTGCTCTTCTTATTCTTGCCGTTCGTTGCGACGGGCTCTGGTGAGATGGCGGACGGCTGGATTTGCTGGTAATACTCGGGTGAACTTTGGATCGCCTGGACCTGCGGTTCCTTAACCGTCCTCACCGAGCCGGATGCCGCCGGGTTTGTGAAATAGAGGGGCTTGGGCGGCGTTGCGAGCGGCGTGACACTCTGCTCAAATTGCGACCAGTTCAGAAGTGATTCAAGGGCATAAGGAATCTGTGCAACGCTGTCCGGCACAATAAACGCCAGGCGGCTCCCGCCAGCCAGCCACGAGGGGATGGGGGGTTCGGCATTTTTGGGTAGCGGCTGCGGAGTACTGTTCTCGAAAAACGCTTCCTCAGCGATGTGCTGCGGTCCGAACTGCACGACGAGGTAGGCCGGCTGGTTTGGGTCCGCGCGCACCAGGTTCGGCGTTCCCTCACCCGCGGAAAGCGTCATGTTGTAGAAATCGAACGTAAGGGCCAGCAGGTCATCGGGCCGGATAATGTCAAAGCTGAAACTCTGCTCCGAGGTCGGCCGGATCACGGGATTTGGTAAAATCGTTCTTTTTCCCGGGTTGAAGGGCACTACCACATTTATTTGCCCGGGCTGGAGGTTGGTTGGAACGCCAGGTTCCCTCGGTGGGGTCTGCCGGTGAGTTCCCCCTTCCGTGGGATTGGTCTGGGGCACGCCCAAGATTCTTCCAGGTGCGGTCAGTCCTCCCGACGGCGTCTGCGCCGGATTTCGCCCTTCCTTGGGGCGGGGCCGCGGCTCTCCGCTGATCCTTCCGGGCGCGGCCAGCCCTCCCAAGTTCGTTTTGCCCGGTCGAACCTGCAGTCGAACCGGCGTTTTCTTCTTCGGCTGCGGCTCCTCCTTCTTCTTTTTCTTTGGAACCCTGCCCAGTATGATTCGTTCCTGCTGGTTCTGCTGAGGGAGCAAGAAGGCCAGTTGCGTTCCTTCTGGTAGCGGTCGCGCCTGCACGATGACTCCGGGCAATGGCGCAGCGATCTGCTTTAAAGCTGGTGTGCAGCGTATTCGTGGCGCGCTTCCGTTCACGCTGACGGCTTCAAACGCGGGAGCATCCGTGCTGTCGCCGATTTCAAAGCTGCACCCTTCCGTGTGGACCCACGTGGGCTCGTGGGCATAGTTCGCAACCAGCGCCGCGTGCTGTCCGCCGCCATCCGAGGTAATGGCATAACGCGCGTTGCGCAACGGCAAGCGGAAACGTTTGCCATCGCTCGCGCCAAAATCGCCATCTGGAATGAACGCAATTCCGGGTTGGCCGCTTTGCGAATCCGCAATCAGGGCTTGACCTCCAGCTCCGCCGAAATCCTCGCCAGCTTCAATCTGGATGCGGTCAAAAGCGCTGTCAGAAACTATGAGGTTCGACGCGTCTTCTCTTCCTAGAATCGGTTCGAACGGCCACGACCGCCTATGCCGATACATGGCCAGCAGGGTCCGGCGCTCTCGCGGTTTTCTGACGATGCTGGGTTCATCGGGATCGAGCAGCGCAATGGCCACGGAGTCCGAAACAGTTTCACCCCCAAAGCCACAGAGGCGCGCGATTCCCTTACCAGTCAGGCGTATTGTCCAGTTGGACAGGAATTCAGCCTCCGCATGTCCGGCCAGCAGAAGGCGCGACGAATTCCCCGGTCCCTCAACGGTTTTATCGAGCTGCACGGCCGACCGCAGTTCCGCTTTGCCAACCAGCCAGCGCTCAAAAAGCGCTTCGCCCTGAAAGCCCCCAATTTCCATCCGAAGGCGCATTCGCCAGCCTGCTGGCACGTGTTCCAATATGCACTCCAGGTCGGCCGGCAACTCTGTGCCGGGATAGCGAGCGTTGACCAGAGCTACACGGACCAGGTTATTCTTTTGCGCCAGGTGCAATGCTGGAGTACCGGAGAACCGCCGAGTATCAATCGCCCACCGTTCCCTGCCGTCCAACCTGAAAGCAACTCGTTTGTGTCCCGGAACAAACTGCAGGCGGCCATCTGGAACGCCGAATTTGAGTGGGAGGCTGGCGGCAGCAGCCCCCGCCAAGCCCAACATTTCGCGGCGCGTAAGGGAAAATTGTGATTGGTTGTCCAGCAAGTCAGTGACGGAGAAACCCGTTCTCGGCAGGCGCGGCAATCGACGATTGCAAAGGGCTGAGCCGTTCAGGCGAGGGCGTTTCATTGGTTGGCCTCCAGGTAAGTCGGGTCCATTTCTTAAACCTTATAAATGACGGTGATACTGGTCTCCACAGCTTTTCTGCCGCCTGTACCCCGCTAACGGCGGATAAACTGGTGTGCCAACCACGCTTGTTACCCTAATTTGCGAAGCTCCTATAGTTTTGAAACAGTTACTGCAGTGAGAATCTGTGCACTACCCCGTCGCGCGGTAATATACATCCGATCCTTTGATTAAGCAATAGTATTTACAGGCCCTTGTCAAAGCTCTTTAGCAATGTCCCTTTGTTAACTCATTAGAAGTGTCCCCTTTTTGTCTTCGTTGTTTTTTCTGTTTCTCTTGGGTTTTGCTTTTGCTTTTTTTCGTGGGCCTTGCCCGCAGCCAAGCCCTGCGAGCCCGCAGGGCGTGCGTCTAGGGCGCAGCGGAGGGCAAAGTCCACGACCACCCCTTGCCGGCCGCGTCCTGCTGCCACGCTCTCCTGGCCATCTGCCGCCGCGCCGCCTCTCGCCAGGGGTGATTCTCTGGCGGCACCCACTTCCGCTTGCCGGCCTTGCGAGATTGATCAAAGCCAACTGTCCACGGCAACAATTGGCCCTTCCGAAACTCGTAAACCTTCTTCAACCGGCGGCGGCGCTCCGGCTGGTTTTGTCAACTTGGTTTGGCCCCTTTTGATCATTTAATTTGGCCCCACCTATTTTGTTGATTCTGTGTGTGGAGCTTTTTCGGACTAGTGCGGTTTTAGGTTCTAGTTTAGGGTATTTGTTAGGCGGTGTCGTCAATTATGTTTTAAACCGCAAACATACTTTTGTCTCACAAAAAAAGCATCATAAAGCCATTACCCAATTTATTATCGTGTTTATCATCGCCTTTTTTATGAATGCTGCTTTATTGCAGCTACTACACAGTTTCTTCACCATGCCTTATTTGTTCGCACAAGTGATCACAACGATATTGGTGTTAGGCTGGAATTATTCCGCGCATAAGTTTTGGACTTTTAGAGAAGC
>JAJXZM010000338.1 GCA_021780055.1 Acidobacteriota bacterium | reverse complement strand
CAGCATGTTGAAGAAATACCCTTATCCCTTTCACCCCACGCTTCTGGCGGACGCGGTCCCCGGCGGGGCGGTGGAAGCAAAAACCTATCAGAAGCTGAAGGCAGAATTCCTGGATCGAGTGAAAGCTCTGCTGCCGTTGGATGGCCTTTACCTGGCCATGCACGGGGCCATGTCCGTTGAGGGCATGCAGGATGCAGACGGCGATTGGATCGCTTCAGCGCGTGAGGTGGTCGGGCCCAACTGCCTGATCACTGCCAGCTTCGACCTGCACGGAAGCCTCAGCCACAAGATCATCAACAATCTGGACATGCTCTCCGCCCACCGAACTGCCCCGCATATTGACCAAGAAGAAACGACGCAGCGTGCGTGCGACATGCTGGTCCATTGTCTCAACCAGAATATACGGCCGACCATGGTGTGGTCGCCCATTCCGGTGCTGATGCCGGGAGAGCGCAGCAGCACGCGCTACGAGCCGGCCAAGCGGCTTTGGGGTCAGTTGCCCGCCATGAACGCCCACCCGGGCGTCCTGGATGCTTCGCTGATGGTTGGATATGTGTGGGCTGATGAGCCGAAAAGCACCGCCAGCGCGATCCTTACCGGCACCGATCCGGGGCTGGTCAAGAAAGATGCCCTATCGCTCGCGGAGCAATACTGGGACGCGCGAAAAGAGTTCCACTTTGGAGTGCCGACGGGGTACCTGGCCGAGGTTATAGAAAAATCTGTGAGCCTGCAAACGCATCCGGTAGTAATTTCGGATTCGGGAGACAACCCCACAGCCGGAGGTACCGACGACCGGGCAGACGTTCTGGCAGCGATGCTCCAGCGCCACGTCCGCAATGTGGTGATTGCCGGCATTTGCGACGCGCCTGCCACTGATGCCTGCTATCGTGCGGGCGTGGGAGCAACGATTCCCCTGAGTATTGGGGCAACTCTTGATCCCAAGGCCAGCAAGCCTGTGCACGTCAAGGCGAAAGTGCTCTCTGTGTCGCACATGAATGATCCGCTGGGGCGGCAGGCTGCAATTGAAACGGAAGGCATCTCCGTGATTCTAACGGAGCGCCGTCGTCCTTTCCACCACATCAAAGATTTTACGTCGCTCGGATTGGAGCCCACAAGGTTCAAGATCGTGGTCGTCAAGGCGGGTTATCTCGAACCAGAAATTAACAAGATCGCCAATCCCAACTTGATGGCGCTCACCGAGGGCGCGGTCAATCAGGATATCGTCCACCTGACCAATTACCATCGGATTCCGAGCTACCCCTTCCAAGCAAATCTGCAGTGGAAGCCATTTGTGGTGGTTTCCGAGCGGTCGCCTCACAAAGCGTAGTCAGCGAAGGGAAAGTGTGGCGAGAACGAAGGGGACACTATATCCGCAGGATGAAGCGGAAATGCGTGTCTTCGCCGAACCACTGGATATAGTTTGTGCCCCAGGCATTGTTAAACAGGCTGAAGTGAAGGCCCTTCGAGAGGTCGGGCTGGTCGTTGGAATAGAAGATGGGTGAGCGCTCGCCAAGGGCCACAGCAGGTGCATCCAGCGTTTCGATTGAAAGGCTTCCTTTCGGGTCTTGATAGTAGACGCCGTTTGTGACCGCGTGCATGTGGCGGTTGCCGCCCTTCACGACATCAAAGGGAGAAATTCGCTGACCCACCTTGTCGAGCGTCCAGCCATTCGGCTCTGTTCCGGCGGGAACAAAGCTGAGCCACATCGCTTCCGGCAGGCGGTTTGCGGCCTTGTTGAGGCACGTCAGGTAGATGTGCACGGCTGGCCCGGCATCCGGGAAACGAAGGTCCATGTATATCTGGCGTGGCCACGCGACGCGGTCGGCGCGCTCAGCCTCGGCGTCCGTGATCTGCAATTCAGCCAGAATGCGGAAGCCATCGTGGACCTTTCCCGCCCAGCAACCGGCCACTCGCGGCAACCACACCTGGCTCTTTGCTCCGAATTTTTCGATATCAGGCTTGCCGAAATCCATCGGCGCCCACCAGGTCTTCGCAATGATGTAGGCTGCGCGATACTCCTCATAGTCCTTTGCGGAAAGTGTTTGATACGCGAATAATCCGAGAGGATGGTCCGCGGATGCCCAGTCCCTGCCGGTTGCTTTGGAGCGCAGCCGATGGATGGCCCCGGTTCCGGGATCGAGCGCAACGGTGAAGTGCGCAGTGTCGATCTCTGACCCATCAGCGCGCGCACTAAGGCCTGTATGCGTTGGCGCAGTGGGCCGCAGAGCATGGAGGCGCACATCTGCCTCCTTACGCAACTCTTCTGGCAGGCTTTGTACTGCTTCGTCAATGTCTCGGCGCTTTTCGGCCCAACTGTTTTCCGCCCAGCGAAAACGCGGCGTGGCAACTGCTTTGGCAAGGGCTTTGGGCGTGTAGTGTTCGTAGTCTTTCAGGCGCTTGGTATCCACGCCCCAGGTATGCTCCGGCGCCAGCAGCAGGTCTTGAAGCAGCCGGAGGTCCGTTGGATCGCCGACACTGATATTGCCTTTCGCAATCCACTCCTGGCGCAGGCGCATCACTTCGCGGTATCGCGCCACTTTCACGGGATCGCTGGCCACGCCATAAATCCACGTATCGCCGATTTCCTGCGTGACCACAGGGAAGTTGCCTTTGTAAGGCTCCACGGCGCGGGCCACTTCGCTGAAGTCGGCCGCGCTCACCTTGGCGTTGGGGAATTGCCTGCGCAGTTCGGAATAAATCTTTGTGACTTCTGCAAGCGAGTGCGGACCGCCGTTGTCATTGCGAACGTCGACTGCAATCGCGAGGTCGGAACCCGGAACCTGTGTGACCGCGCCGTAGCCGTGATGGTACATCATGATGATGGATGCTCCCTGGGGCTCCTTCCACACAAAGATCGGAGGGACCTCAGGCACCGTGCTGGCGCCATTGACACCGATGTCCAGCAACTTCACGCCGTTTGAGGCAAGGGGAGCAATAATCCCGCGCGTGTGTCCCGGAACATCGCTCATTTTTGCGCCGCTGGTCATGCGGGCGAAGCGGCGGTCGAGCGACTTCGAAAGCCCCATTGCGCCTTCAACCATGGTGCGGTCAAGCATCTCGGTTTCCCAGTTGAATGGTACAGCGAACCAGGCGAGGTCGCCGTTGACGACGGCTTGTTCCACGTGGGTCCGGGCTGTGCCACGCAGGCGTTCAAGATATTCATAGAGCAACCAGGATCCCGTGGACCAGACGTAGCGGTCGTTGCCGGAGCGCCGCATTGTGGACGCGAGATTCATGGCGGCGGGGAAGTACTGGTCAAAGTACTTGGCGACGACGGCTGCCTGGGTATTGGTAAACCCGACATCCAGATGGCACATGAAAACTACGAGGACCCGTTTGACGGACGCGGATGTGGGTGGCGCCGGTGATCCTATGACAAAGCGTGGGGCCACGGCTAGCGATCCGCCGGCAAGAAGTAAATCCTTAACAAATGTTCTACGTCTCACAGTCAAGACTCCAAAGGTACGATTTCGGGCTTAAAATCTGGCCAGCGTATTCAGGGCGGACCAGTTCGGGTTCCACTACGCGAATTGGGCGGCCACCAGTATAGTTGAGCAGGCACCCGTTTGCACGCTGGACGTCAGTCTTTTGACAGTCGGATTTCACTAAAGCGAAGAGAAAAGCGCAAGAGCAGTTAGGCCGGGGTTTCAAAGAGTAAGGGTAGGAACTAAGGAAGCGATTCTTTAATATAATGGTACGCCTGGAGGGATT
>JAJXZM010000005.1 GCA_021780055.1 Acidobacteriota bacterium | reverse complement strand
GGTGAAGGCGCCTGCCCAGCGCGGAGGCGATTCCGGCGCCGATCTGGAGCGACGGATCTTCGGGTCCCAATGATTGCCCGCTGCCAATCGCGAGCGCACAGGTCAAAAACTTGCCGATCACCGTGCTGAACGGGATGTAACCGTCATAAATGTAGACGGCAGCCTTGGTTTGGTTGACACCGCTGCCGCGAACGCGCGGAAAAACAAAGATGACCAGCCCCGCGACGACCAGCCCCGCGATGGCAGGAACCAGAATCAGATGGAGCGGGTCCGGCGCAAGGCTGGAACCCAGAAGCTTGATGCGGGTCCAGTTGATGGCGATCTGGAAGCAGACAACCGCAAGTCCGGAAAAAAGTCCAATGATGACAGCCAGCAGTAGAAAGAGGCCTTCTTCGTGCAGAAAGATTCGAGGCGCCCGTATTTTCGTGAGCCGCTCACGGAGGCGGCTCCAGTACTTATTAAGGATCGGGACCTCAGGCGGTTCGTGAACGTCGGATTTAGCTGCTGCGGGCTCTGTCACCGTTCTGCAACTCCTCCTATGACTCCTCGCGTATGCGAAATCATGAGTAAAGCCTGGTCGGGCGCCGGGGGCGTTCCGCAAGCCTGCTGGGCCGCCTCCTCCATTTGCATTACAAGGTCCATCACGCTGTTGACCAGGTCAGGGTTGCGCTGCAGGTTTATCTTGGTTACCTTGGGTTGCATCTTCTTCACGTTCGAATAGACGCTGGCAAAGGGGGCGGCCGGCTGTTCGGCTTTGAGATTGACGCCCCTGGCCTGTGCGCACTGATTCAGGCGAGAAAGGGCATGGCCAAACGCTGCAATGGTTCGTCTGTTCCGTTCCTGCTGGGAGAGCCTGCGCTGGAAGGGATCGAGCTCAAGCACCAGGGTGCTGATTTGCAGCTTCTGTGCCGCGTCCTTGTTCTTTGGATCTAATTCCACGGCCCTTTTCAAATAGCGCCGTGCCAGGGAGTAGTCAGCAAGCTGATAGGCGGCCATGCCTGCTCCGGCCCACGCCTCGGCCCGCCTGGGATTGATCTTTACCGCCCGCTGGAATTCCTGAAGAGCCCGCCGGTAATCCTCCACCTGGGCGAACATGCTTCCCACCTCAGCGTGAATCTTGGCGTCGGGCGGCAATTCGGTCTGAAGGGCGATCAATTCGGATTCGGCGGCATTCCTGTCACCCTCTGCCAGAAGAAACTTGGACAATTCAATGCGGACCATGCGCCTGTTCGTTTCCGGGTCACTTTCCCATATGCCATAAACAGCATTGTGGTAGTAGCGGATGGCTTCCGGAACGTCGTGCGACTTTGCTGCAAGCCTGGCGAGCAGAAGATTCAGGGTCCCGTTCCCCGGCTGGGTTACCCACAGTGTTCGGAGATAGACCCCGGCTTCCGCCAGGTGATTGGCCTGGACCAGCGCCTCGGCAAGGCGCATCTGGTAGACGGGGTTGTCGCGCGCGTAAACCAGCGCGGTATGGAAATCCTCCAGCGCCTCTTCGGCACGGTTCGCCTGCAGGGCCACTTCGCCGCGCTGATACCAACGGCCGCCCAGCGCCAGTTGCGACGCGTGGTATCTCTGGACGGTAAACCCTGTGATCACGAAGAAAACAACCAGTGCCACAATGCTGAGCAGGACCAACGTTTCCCGCTCCAGAGACCATAAGAAGCCCTGTGGTCGCGTGCAGACTGGACACTCTGTCTGCCCGGCGGGAATCAGCTGCCCGCATCTTGGACAAAGCCGATCACCCTCTGGAGGCATTATGCCTCACTTTCTCCCGTTGCAAGTTTATTCGGAAGGAAGCTGGAGGCGCTTGACGGGCGGGTGTGGGGGGAATTCACGGCAATCAAAACCCGTACCACGTGTCTCTTCGATCTTGCAGTCACTTCAGACAATCCCTGTATTCAAGCCCCCGTCTGTCCTACGAATCTACGGTATCAAGTTACCATACTTCGATGCATTCCTTTGCCTGCGGGCTGGATGGCACGGCACTACAAAAGAAAATTGTGCGGCACACCGTACGCGAATGTACCCGACACGCGTGCTGAGAATCCACCGCGCCTCTCCCCCGAAAATAGGTTATTGTGTTGCCACTGGAGGATTAACCGATGCGCAAAATTCTGCTTCCTGCATTTGCATTCATTGTGCTGTTTGCGCCGGCGGCCGCAAGGGCGCAAACGAATTCGGGCAACGTCCGGCTGGCGATTGTGGGTCTTGACCACGACCATGTCTGGGGAATTCTGAAGGACATCGCGGAAGTCCCTCAGGCCAGGCTGGTGGCCATTGCTGAACCGCGACCGGAGCTGGTGGCGAAGGCCAAGTCGCGTGTGCCGGCGGGCGTGAAATTTTATTCGGACTACGTCACCATGCTCGACGCGGTGAAGCCCCAGGCCGTCATCATCACCACCGAAACGGACCACCATCTGGCGATTGTGCGCGCCTGCGCCAAACGCCACATCGACGTGGAAATGGAAAAGCCCATGGCCACCACCGCCGCCGACGCGCGCGAAATGGAGAAACTGGCCACGACCTCGCACATCAAGCTGATGGTGAATTACTTCAACAACTGGCCGCCATCCTATCAGCAGCTTTACCAGCAGGTGAAAGAGGGCAAAATCGGACCTATTCATCAGCTGGTTTTGCAATACGGCCACCAGGGGCCGCGCGAAATCGGCACGTCAAAAGAGTTTGCAGCGTGGCTCTACGATCCGGTGAAGAACGGTGGCGGAGCGCTTATGGATTTTGGGTGCTACGGCGCGGCGCTCGCGTTGTGGCTGAAGGGGCGGCCGGCCACAGTGTATGCCCACTCGCTGAAATTGAAGGTCCAGCAGCACAACGCCGTTGAAGATGACGCCGTGATCGTCTTGGAGTATGCCGATGGTACCGCCGTGCTGGAACCCTCCTGGGACTGGCCTTTCACCATGGAGCGCATCCAGGTGTTCGGCCCGCACGGCAGCCTGATGGCGCAGCCGGACGCCCTGCTGTTTCGCCGGTACAACGTGATGGCAACCGCCCAGGCTCCTGACGGCGAGCCTGAATCGCTTACACCGCTGCCGCCTGATCATTCCAATCCCATCGGGTATTTCGTTGAAAGCATCCGGCAGGACCGCCCGATCACGGGGCTGCTCTCCGCGCGACTGAACGTAGAGGTGAATGAGATTCTCGATGCGGCGCGGGAGTCGATTCGCACGGGCAGGCCGGTGGCTATGCCGAAGGAATGACAGGAAAGTTGAGCTAATGCGTTCGTCTCGCCGAGCGTTGTTCTATCCAGCGCGCCACTGCTACCTACGGCGGCCCTCAGTGGTAGCGGTAGAGGAAATAGAAAGACATGGTAAAGCCGACGCAGATGACGAAGGCGCGCACCCGCGAGGGATTGAACTTCTGAGCGAAATGCGCCCCACCGTAACCACCGAGCGCGGCGCCCACCAGCATTAACACCGCCTGCGGCCAGAAGATGAGTCGTGCAGAGATAAATGTAACGATCGCGGCGCCATTGGCCGCTGAAGTAAGGAGCGCTTTGATGCCGTTTGTTGCGTGAATATCAGGAAGCGGCAGAAAGGCGAGGAGGGACAGTATCAGAATCCCCATGCCGCCGCCGAAGTAACCGCCATAAACCGCAATGAAGAATTGCGCCAGAGTGACTCCTCCCAGCGCGAGCCACGAAGGATGGCTGCGCTGGTCCGGGCGCGCGGAGCCACGCACCAGCTTCTTCCCGAAGGC